>CALCUQ010000182.1 GCA_937906795.1 uncultured Bacteroidales bacterium
CCACTAAATTTTGTGAATCCATATTTATCCATCAGATATGCAATCACCACACTTTTTCCACTACATAGTTTTCTTTACCAGGAACTTTATGGGTAATGATACCTACCTCAAGTCCAATTCTTTCAACTAATCCTTTTGCAAGTAGAGAATACTCTTTATCATTCTTCATATCAAGAACTTGATATTTCAAAGAAGAACTACCGCAGTTTAATACAAGTATATTCATGATTTTTATGTTTGTTTATAATTTACTTTCCTTAGAGAGTTTACAACAAACAAATATAATAAAAATTGCCTTAAGAATAAAGCATTATTATGAATAATTAGATTTTATTTAGGAAATCTTTCAATTGTGGGACTATATGCTTTGCATGCAAATGATAATCACTATCAGAAGGAACAATTATATTCAAGGCATGATGCAAAACAGAAACATTTATCTCTGTCCCCATTACATCACTTTCTCCATCATATTGGATAAGCCCTTTCTTCTCCCTTATAATTTTAACCTCCTTGCATCTGTAAGTATCAAGATAGCCGGAATATGGGGCAGTTTTGAGGAACAACCCGGCTGTTACAAGAGGCATTGCAACAGAAGGGGTATCTTTCCATACTACAACATCAAGCATACCATCTGATATATCAGCAGCCGGAGCAATAAAAGCATTGTTTCCCCACTGTGCACAATTTGCAAATGTTATCAAAAAAGCATGTTGTCTGAATCTGTTCCCCCCTATTTCAATAATATATTCTTCGCCAGAATACTTTACATATTCAGAAGCACTGAACTTTATATAGGTAAATAATCCTCTTGATCCCGACGAATTGAACTTGTTCCCTATCACAGCTTCAAAACCTAATCCTGCAGTACAAAAGAAAATATTGTCGTTGATTTTTCCTGCATCAATAGGAATAGAATGCCCCTTAAGTATAGCATCTACCGCATTATGATAAGATAATGGTATTTTAAGATGCCTTGCCAGTCCATTGCCTGAGCCAACAGGAATTACAGCCAACTTTGTTTTTGAATTTATAACACCTTTGGCTACCTGATTGACCGTACCGTCACCACCTATAGCCACTACAATATCAAAATTTTGTTGTGCAAACCTCAGTGAAGAATCATATGCATCTGTAGAACTGGTTGTTGTATGAAAAACAGCATCATACTCCATATTTCCATCAAAAACCTGATGCAAATATGAAATAATTTTTTCCTTATGTCCTGTTCCGGAAATAGGATTCAGTATGAATGCTATTTTTTTCATGGATGCAAATATATCCAAAAAATTATTATTTTTACTAAATAAAAAC
The DNA here is from genome assembly GCA_937906795.1 of uncultured Bacteroidales bacterium. GTDB lineage: Bacteria > Bacteroidota > Bacteroidia > Bacteroidales > UBA932 > Egerieousia. The sequence goes on from CALCUQ010000182.1 coordinate 1,315, forward strand.
ACGTGCAGATGGATTGTGGGGCTATATCATATTCAATATGCTATTTGTCGGGAATATACATTTCTCACATATTCCCGTTATTGAGAGTATACAATATCTCTCTTTACATTATTTCACTTTGTATCATTTTTAGTACAGTTTTATACAAAATAAGGAAGAAAACCTTTTTATTTTTTGTCTTATCCCATATTACATTAGCCTTTTTGGGAATAAACGCATATACTATTGCAACTGAATCTGACCAAACAAAGGAATACAGCCATCCTCACCCGATAATATATTCCATATCAGACACCTTTAAGGAATTTGCACCAGACAGAGAGACTCAC
>CALCUQ010000183.1 GCA_937906795.1 uncultured Bacteroidales bacterium
TTGTATTGAAAATGAAAATGTTTGACACTTTCAGTTATATCCTCTTCTATTCCCAAGCCCTCAACAATTTCTTTACATGCCCTCTCATATTGCTTTTGCGGTCCAACATAAAGATCAATGTCACCACATTGTCGGGAAGAAGGATTTGGATAATTCATTGCCAGCCCCTGACCTTTAAGCAATACACTGTTTAGCCCTCTCTGCTGCAGAAAATTTACTATTTCCACCAGTCGCAGATTGATTACGGCATGCCCTCTGATAATTGGAAAAACAAGTTGCTTAAGTTTTTCCATCTCCTTCTCAGGTGGTTGCAAATCCAAAGGGAGTTTCTCAACAGCATATGCAAGCAGGCCAGACAGTGTTTGCTTATGTGCAGCCTCAATTATGGCACTCCAGTTTACAGGCTGTTGTATATGAGGCACTTCACCCCACAAAGCACTCTTTACAAGTGCCAACAGATTACATTCCAATAATGTCATATTCAACCTTTATTTTACCAGCCCCAATTGAGTCCACTTCTGGACAAGTAACTGAGCATCTGCAAGTGCTGTATTTGAATCAATACCATATTTGTTTACAATCAGTTCTGCAAGCACAGATACATCAAACTCCTTTCCTTCAACTTCTTGCCATAGGTAAGCAGCTGTTGCATTTAGCGTAACCAATTTATTGAAATCCACTTGAGCTGCCCCTTCTCCTACAACAGCATATTGTCCTAGAATATGTCTCATTCTGAATCCTTCTACAATTTTCATATCATTTACCTTATTATTTTATACATCGCCAAAAGATACCTCCTTACAGGCAAGCATATTTTCCACACATTAACTTTAAACCTGTAAAATCTCTCTTTACACTCCACTACCCTGCCGTTCTTCTTTAAAATTCTTACAACTTTTCCCTTTATATCCTCCCTTTTGCACAATTCACAACCTTTGATATTTCCATCCCCCATAAGAATCACTCCCAATTCGTTTTCCTCTATAATTCTATGAAGCACATACCCTCTTTGGGGAATATCTGCTAAAACTATATCACCAATCTTTACCATATCTGCCTTTTGGAGTTCTACAGAATCCTCATCTCCAACAATAAATGGCAACATGCTCAGTCCTTTTACCCTAAGCACTACCTGTTTACCCAAGCAAAGCATTTGCTCTACTTCCTTCATAAACAATCGGTTTGCCACTACAATTTTTTCCATACAACATTATCATAACAAACTCTGGCAGCATCTTCATTGGGAAGACACTCCAACTCCCAACAAGGAACAGACGAAACCACTCTCTGAATTCCCATATCTTTATAATCAGCAAACTCTTTTTTCCATACGAGAGAAGGAAAAGAAGGCATAAGTGATGCATATGACTGCAAGGGAGCAAGCCTTTTTGCTCTGTTAACGGACGACCTTACTATCCTTATAATACCACCTACTGGTGCACACAAATTTTTATAGCATGGGGTCTTGCCACTCCACGGAGATCCATATGCAATAACCATTGAGTTATCCTCCAATTTTATTATTGGATGATCATCATTAAGCAACACCGTATCACTTATGGCTTTGAGCCACATACGGCTATGAGTACTCTTTCCTGTACCGCTTTTACCTAAAAAAAGATATGCCATACCATTGTGAATAACAGCAGAAGCATGTGTCATCAAAGTGCCATATTCTGCGGTTGAAGCTGTAAAGATAAAATTCAATGCTGTATCAAGAGTATACCATTTCTGATCTGCAGTTCCATGCACAGAGAGCTTTATATCATCAAAGTTATCATCCATAAAAAGCTTCCCATTCACATATTCAGATTGAGGTTGGGTAAACTCAACATAACTTGCACATTGTTGCTCATAAACATCTATCTTTACAAAACCATCTTCCACCTTTCCTGTTGTGTACACAAGATTACCTTTTTCATGTTTACAATCATCACACAGAACAAGTGTAAACAAATACTGCTCCCTATCAGTTGTTTCAAACGGACTATAACTGCTCTTCATAGCCCCCCACATTTGAGAAGAAGAGTCTGCTGCTATTACAAACACATGTCCTGCAACTTTATATCTC
>CALCUQ010000184.1 GCA_937906795.1 uncultured Bacteroidales bacterium
AAATAGTTTATTTTTAAAAAATATTAACTAAATTTGCCCATCTGTATTGGCCTTAAAGCTGAGCAGATTTTAAAGGGTAAAAAAATGGAGATTCAGGAAACACAAGGAAGAATACATCAGATAAATATAGAGAAACAAATGAAGAGTGCATATATTGATTATGCAATGTCTGTAATTGTTTCTAGAGCTCTCCCAGATGTTAGGGACGGTTTGAAACCTGTTCACCGCAGAGTGCTTTTTGGAATGAATGAGTTGGGCCTAACTTCTGGAGGTCAATATAAAAAGTCTGCCCGTATAGTGGGAGAGGTTTTGGGTAAATACCATCCACATGGAGATTCAAGTGTATATGATGCAATGGTAAGAATGGCTCAGGACTGGAGCTTGAGATACATGCTTGTTCAAGGCCAGGGAAACTTTGGCTCAATAGATGGTGATTCTGCCGCTGCAATGCGTTATACAGAGGCACGTTTCAATGCATTGGCAGAGGAGGTATTGATGGACTTGGATAAAGATACCGTAGATTTTACAGGTAACTTTGATGATACATTAAAAGAGCCTACAGTTTTACCTGCAAAGGCTCCTCTTTTGTTGCTTAACGGTGCATCAGGTATTGCTGTTGGTATGGCAACCAATATGGCTCCACATAATCTTAATGAGATTAGTAATGCCATTATTGCATATATAGACAATAAAGATATTACAGTAGAGGAATTGATGGAGCACGTAAAGGGCCCAGATTTCCCTACAGGAGGTATTATCCAGGGTATTCAAGGGATAAAAGAGGCGTTTGAAACAGGAAGAGGAAAAATTATTGTAAGATCAAAAACAGATATTGAGACAGATGACAAGGGGCGTGAGACCATTGTAGTGAGTGAGATTCCTTATATGGTAAATAAAAAGGAACTTATTGAGAAGATTGCGGAGATGGTTGAAAGCAAACGTGTAGAGGGAATATCTTACATTAATGATGAGAGTGACAGACGCGGTATGCGTATTGTCATAAGACTGAAAGCAGGTGCTGTTGCCAATGTTGTTTTAAATACATTGTTCAAATATACAGCACTTCAATCCAGTTTCTCTGTAAACAATATTGCTTTGGTAGATGGCCGCCCAAGATTGCTTAATCTAAAGCAGCTTATCAAATACTACGTAAAACACAGACATAATGTTGTAATAAGAAGAGCCCAATTTGAGTTGAACAAAGCTCAGGCAAGAGCCCATATCCTTGAGGGATTGCTAAAAGCTCTTGATGTATTGGATGAGGTTATTGCAATTATTAGAGCGTCAAAGACTGTTGATGATGCAAAGAATGGCTTGATCCAACGTTTTGATTTTACTGATACACAGGCTGCAGCCATTGTTGAGATGCGTTTGAGACAACTTACAGGTCTTGAGAGGGAAAAGCTTGTAAATGAGTACAATGAGCTATTGAAACGTATCCAGTATCTTACAGATGTGCTTGCAAACTACAGTATGCAGATGGATATCATCAAGGATGAGTTAAGGGCACTGATGGCTAAATTTGGCGACAACAGAAGAACAGAGATAGTTCCGTCGGCTGACGATTTTAATCCTGAAGATTTCTATCCTAATGAGGATGTGGTGATAACTATTTCTCATCTTGGATATATTAAGAGAACTCCTCTTAACGAGTACAGACTTCAGAATAGAGGTGGAATTGGCTCTAAGGGCAGCAATACAAGAGAAGAGGATTTTATAGAGCATATTTATGTGGCTAATATGCATAGCACGCTTATGTTGTTTACTCAAAGCGGTAAATGTTTCTGGTTGAAAGTTTATGATATTCCAGAAGGTGTCAAAGCTTCCAAGGGCAGAGCTATCCAGAATGTAATCAATATTGAGCAGGGAGATAAGGTTTGTGCATATTTGAATGTTGGTGACCTTTCTGATCAGGAGTATATAAATAACAATTACGTTGTTCTTGCTACCAAGAACGGTACCATTAAGAAAACAACACTGGAGGCTTACTCACGCCCAAGAACAAACGGTATCAATGCAATTACCATTAAAGATGGTGATGAATTGCTTGAAGCTTTGCTTACAAATGGCAATTGTGAGATACTAATGGCGGCTAAGGAGGGTAAATGTGTAAGGTTTAATGAAGCGGATGCAAGAGCTATTGGCAGAACAAGTGCAGGTGTAAGAGGTATTAACATTGAGCAGACCGATGAGGTTATTGGTACGATTTGTGTAGACCCTAAAAATAATGAAGACAATCACCAGACTGTTTTGGTTGTAAGTGAGAACGGATACGGTAAAAAATCTATAGTTGATGATTATAGAATTACCAGCAGAGGTGGTAAAGGTGTATGGACAATAAATGTTACAGAAAAAACCGGTAAACTTGTTGCAATTAAGCTTGTATCAGATGATAAAGACCTTATGATTATCAATAAGTCTGGAGTTGTAATAAGAATGGCTATATCAGACATTAGTGTTCTTGGAAGGGCAACTCAAGGTGTCAAGCTTATAAACATTAGAGAGGGAGATAGCATTGCTGCTGTTTGTGTTGTAAATAAAAGTGATGACAAACCCGTAGAAATAACAGAAGAATAATTAATTATAAACTAATTCTATATTTTTAAGTATGAAAAAACTATTAAGTCTATTAGCATTAGTGCTAATTGTTGCACAAGTGAGTGCACAAACCAAAGCTGCGTCTGACGCTCTTAATGCTTGGAAAAAAGCTAAAGCAGCTGTAGAGAAAAAAGATGTTGCAGCAAATTGGTTAAAACTTAGTGCTGCATACGATGCTTGTTATGAAGCTCCTATTAAAGGTATTTGGCTAGGTGCAGGTCAAACTGAGGCAAAATTGCTTTTGAAAGATCAACCGGTTCTTTCTTCTTCAGAGGTTGAGAAAGCAGGTCAAATGTTCTTGATGGAGTCATATGTTGACAAAGATTTGTATTATTCTGCAAATGGTCAATTGGCTGCATTTGTAATTACTAAACCAGCAATGGAGGGTGATATCCTTGCAATGTCTGTAGAGGCTCTTGACAAAGCTAATGAGAAAGATGTTAAGAAAGCTTTGACTAAAGATATCAATGCTGCGTTAGTTGGAGTACAAAACTCATATTACAGTGCAGGTATGTCTTACTATTCAATTGGTGAGTACTCAAAAGCTTCTGTAGAGTTTGAGAAATCATTCAATATTTCAAAACATGAGCTTGTAAACAACATTGATACAGCTATGATTTACTATGCTGCTCTAACTGCAAGTTATGTTGGTGAGCTAGACAGAACTCTTGCTCTTTCTCAAACTTGTTTGGAGTATAACTACGATGGTAATGGTGACCTTTACTCAACAATGGCAACTGTTTACAAAGAGAAAGGTGATACTGTAAAAGCTAAAGAGGTTTTGGCTCTTGCATTTGAGAAATATCCTACCAACCAAAGTGTTCTTGTAGCATTGATTAACATCTATATGGAGTCTAACGACGATCCAGAGAAGATTATCTCAATCATTAAAGTTGCTCAACAAAATGAGCCTACAAATGCATCTTTGGTATATGCAGAGGGTAACCTTTACAGAAAACTTAACAAATTTGAGGAAGCAATTGCATGTTTCCACAAATCTGGTGAGATGGATGCAAACTACATTTTTGCTCCATTTGCAGAGGGTTGTGCATATTATGACTGGGCTGTTGAGATTCAAAACCAAGCTCAATCAGAAATGGATGATGCTAAATACAATGCATTGTTGGAGAAAATGGAGGCTACTTTGAACAGTGCAGCTGCTCCATTTGAGAGAGCATTTGAGGTTACTACAGATAACGATATCAAATTAGCTTGTGCTGAGTATCTTAAAAATATCTTCTTCCGTCAGAGAGAGAAATCAGAGGAGGGTAAAGCTAAATACGAGAAATATTCGTCATTTGTTGATAGCGCAAACAACTAATATTTCATTATCCAATAAATTAGGGCTAGCCACAAGGTTAGCCCTAAATTTTTTTATATACTTGGTTTTTTTTAATTAAGTTTGCACATTGTATATTATTTACCAAAGGTTAAATTTTAGTATGAGACTTAGGAAAAAGATATTTTTGGGATGTGTAATTATAGCCTCGGTTCTATTGCTTTCCAGTGTGTTGGCAATGTATGAGTTTGTTGTAATGAGGCGTTCTGTTACAAACCTTATTTCTGACAATATTTCCAGTTTGAATATTTCCAATACTCTTATTGAGATAACAGATGAGTATAATTTTCAATTGCTTAGTGGAATGGGTGACGATACCCCTGCAGTAATTCCAGATATTGAAAAGGATTCAAGGTTTGCCGATTGTCTTAAAGATTTGCTTGGAAATTATACTACAATAGACCAAAGGATGGTTGTAGATTCTGTAAGATACGCATTTGCAGCCTATATGCATACATTGGATGATGCTCCATATATATGGGTTGAGAATTATTCACACAGAAGAAAATGGTATTTTGAAAGCTTATACCCGGTGTATATGAAATTGAGAAAATTTATACAGAATCTCAATAATGTTTCACAAGATGCCCTTGCAAAAAATTACGAGGAATTGAGCAGAAGTTTCTACAGAAGCATGATGCCTGGAGTAGTTGCTGTGTGTGTTGGAATTATTCTTGTGTTTTTATTCTACTATTATCTAAATTATTATTTTATAACGCCAATTCTGTCTATAATAAAAGGAATATGGAATTTTGTCAACAATAAGAGAAATTATGTTGTTGAGGTACATTCAGATGATGAGCTTACTCTGCTTAATGAGCATATAAAACAACTGGTGGATACAAACAAAAAGTTATTAAAGCAAACCAAATATGAATCTTAGTGTCATAACAAGAACAATAGGCATTGCACTTTTATTTAATGCTGCATTTATGTTTATAAGTGTGGCAGTGTCTATTATTTATGGTTTTGATGCTGCTTTTTCTCCTTTGCTTTTGAGTGCGTTTATAACTCTGCTTGCAGGGTTGTTTCCATTAATTTTTGTCCCAAAAGAGTCCAATATTACTTTTAAAGAGGGTATTACAATTGTTGTTAGTGCATGGATTCTCTCTTGTCTGTTTGGTATGTTGCCATTTGTGTTGTGGGGAGGGGAGTTCTCACTTATAAATGCATGGTTCGAGAGTGTGTCGGGATACACAACAACAGGATCCACTATTCTCAATGATGTTGAATCTCTCCCTAAATCCCTTATTTTCTGGCGTTCATGTACTCATTTTATTGGTGGTATTGGAGTTGTTATCTTTATGCTTATAATATTGCCTAGCGCAAGTACTTTCAGGACAAGAATAAGCAAAGTGGAGATTTCTGCACTTTCCAAGCAGAACTATAAACTAAAAACCAAACAGACTATTGGTGTAATAGCTTCAACATATATGGGGTTGTTCATTGCTGCTACGGTGAGTTTCTTTTTTGCCGGTATGGACTGGTTCAATGCAGTAAATCATGCGTTCAGTGCTGTGGCAACGGGTGGGTTCAGTACGCTGAATTCATCTATATTGGGATTCAAATCTACTGCTATTGAAATTGTATCCATTATTTTCATGTATTTATGCGGACTTCATTTTGGACTGCTATATTCTTTATTTGTTCAAAGAAGTACAAAAATATTTACTTCTCCAATCATTAAGTTCTATACTCTCTCTATTATTGTTGCTACATTTATAGTAACAATTGATCTTATTGCATCGGGGAGCTTTACAAACTGGCTTGTTGCTTTAAAACAAGGTGCTTTCCATGTCCTTTCATATGCTTCTACAACGGGATGGGGTACAAGTGACACATCTGTGTGGCCAAATCTTTCAATTATCATTTTAATTTTCATGTCTATACAATGTGCATGTTCCGGCTCAACTACAGGTGGTATTAAAGTAGACAGAGTACTTATATTTGTAAAATCGTTTATAAACAGAATAAAAAAAGAATTGCATCCAAATGCGGTATTGCCTCTTAGAGTTGGGCAGAATGTTGTGAGTGATGATATGGTAAGTGCGGTTAATCTGTATATAGTACTTTATCTTGCATTTATGTTAATTGGAGCGGCGTTGCTTTCTGTTATGGGTCTTGATTTTATGGATTCATTCTCTGCTTCAATTGCAAGTATAGGTAATGTTGGACCTGGTTTTGGCTCTGTAGCTTCTTTGGATAGCTTTTCTCACTTCCCAATACTTGGAAAATTTATCCTTACTTTAGAGATGTTGTTGGGACGTCTTGAGATTTATACTTTTGTCTTAATTTTTATAATCTGGAAGAAACAATAACATGGCTATTGAGAAGTTTTTAGCTGATCAGATGGCCGCTAATTTAGGTTTCTCTCCAACTGAAGGCCAGAAAGAGCTTTTTTCAAAACTGGGAGATTTTGTAATTTCTCCTTCTGACCAAAACTGGTTAATGGTAATTAAAGGATATGCCGGAACAGGAAAAACTTCTGCCATTTCTTCTTTTATAAAATTACTTAAAGAGGTAAAGAAAAAATATATCCTTATAGCACCAACAGGAAGAGCAGCAAAAGTTCTTAGCAACTATTCTGGAGTAAAGGCAAAGACAATCCATAAACAAATTTACAGGCAGAAATCCCTTACAGACAAGCAAGCCCAGTTCAAACTTGATTTGAATAAGCATAAAGATACTTTTTTTATAGTTGATGAGGCCTCTTTGATTACCATTGGAACAGATTATGGTTCTACTTTGTTTGGATCTGGAGACCTTTTGGATGATCTTTTTACATATGTGAGATCTGGTGTTGGCAATAAACTTATTTTAATGGGAGATGCAGCCCAACTGCCGCCAATAGGTTTGGAAGAGAGTCCTGCTTTGGATTTTGATTATTTGAGCCAATACGGTAATTTTGAGTATTGTGTTCTTAAAGATGTTGTAAGGCAGACCAAAGAGAGTGGAATATTGCATAATGCAACAATGCTCAGAGAGCAGATTGAGGTAATGGATTTGTCTGACCCTTTGTTTGACATTAAGGGCTTTGATGACTTTGTTAAGATAAATGGGGGT
>CALCUQ010000185.1 GCA_937906795.1 uncultured Bacteroidales bacterium
TTCAAACGGCCAGGAGGACAAGGAGATAAGCAACTGGCTCCTTTCACTTGTAATATACAAGTTTGTGAATGTGCAGGGATTCACTGAATTCAAGGATGGCATTGCCTGTGACTACAAGGTTGAGGACAGCGGACTCCTCACAGGCATTCCTCTTGGTGATGAGGCAGACCCTATGGTGGCAAAGGCCCTCTCGCTCATAACAGGGAACGGTACAAAGGCTCTTCAGGGAAATGACGTAAGGCTGCGTGGTATGGAACTTGTACCTCATCTTGGTGAAAAGTCCAGGGTTGGAGGTATGGTTCAGTTCTTGGATGATATAAAGTAAATATTTGGATATGAAAAAACTGTTTCTTTTAATCTGTATGGCTGTTTCAGGTGCTGCATTTGCGCAGTTGAACAGCGGTGATATGGGCAGGTACCTGGCAAAGGATGCTGTTCCTGTAGTTGATGGACACGTTGTGTTCACAAATCATCTTGAGATGGTGGATGGAATTACACAGCAGAAAACTGGTGAAATTGCCGACAAATGGCTTGCTGAGTACTTGGAAGGATTTGACAAAGCTTCTAACAGGATTATTTCATCAAATCCCGGTGAGATAGTTGCAATGGGCAGCAGGGATCTGGTATTTACAGACAATGCCATCTCATACGACAAGGCCCTGATGTCATATGTCCTTACAATAAAGTATTCTGCAACAGAGTGCAATATGGAGATAAGCAGGATAAAGTATGTATATGATGATGGCATACAGAAAAGCAGGATTACAGCAGAGGAGTATATTGTGGATGAGTTTGCGGTGAACAAGAAGAGGACCAAGCTTACACCAATTACAGGCAAGTTCAGGAAGAAGACCTTGGATTTTGTGGATGAGGTTTTTGCTTCGTTCAATGATGTGTTCAAATATTATACAAAGGCAGGACTTGCAGAGATAGTGAAGAATGCTCCTCAAGTGATGCAGGTGAGGCAGCAGGACCAGAAACCTGTGCAGGAGGCACAACCTGCCACACCTGCGGAGCCTGTTAAGGCAGCAACGCAGGAGAAACCTGCCCAGCCTGCCCAGCACAGGGAGCCTGCAGCTCCTGAAAAACCTGTGCAGGTAGCCCAGCCTGTAGAACAGGCAGCAACCCTGGAGGGTTTCCGAAAGATTCTGCCTGAGGATCTTCAAGGCAATTTCATTCAGAAGATTTCTAAGGAGTGGATGCTCATTACAGCAGGAAACAAGGATAAATTCAATATGATGACAGCAAGTTGGGGAGGAATAGGTG
>CALCUQ010000186.1 GCA_937906795.1 uncultured Bacteroidales bacterium
GTTTTATTTTGCTGTTTATATTATTAGGCAGCAATTTATTAACAGCGTTTTCTAAATATTCTTGAATACTTGAGCCATCTAGTTGGCGTTGCCAACCAAGAGTATTGGTTCCGTCGTATTCGATAGTAATTTTGTATCTCACGTTTGTTCTTTCAAAAAAATAGGGGACATAAGTAACTTATGCCCCCTTATATTTATTTTGGCATCGCCATAGCTGCCGGTTTCTGCCGTAGCATAAATGCCTGGAACATCCCGCAGAATTTCGGGATATGTTTTTCCTGCAGAATTCACAAGAATTTCCTTCTCTCCAAGATCCACTAATCTTAGAGGAGACAAAGCTCTGTTCTTTACTCCCGACGAAACGGTAATCTCTTTTAATAAAAATGTTTGGGTTGTGTCTTGATTTTGACATTTAGCCTCTTTAAAAGGCACACAAGAAAAAATAAGCGCAATTGCGCAAAACTTAAAGAAATAATTTTTACACATAATAAATAAAATTTTTCTTCCATCCAGACTCTAACTGTTGGTGCCGTAGTTGCAACGGCTCGGCCCTTTTTGAGGGTTCGCGGACTATACCGCCAGTGAGGAATTTCACCTCGCCCTGAAAGATTTTAATTACAATAGTACAAATATACTTAAAAACTAATTATTAACAAGTACTATAGCTGCAATAGACTCAATAATAACAGGACATCTGAGAGCAATACAAGCATCGTGACGCCCTTTTATAGAAAAATCGACCATTTCATTGGAAATGAATGCAAATGTTTTCTGGCTCTTGCTAATGCTTGATGTAGGCTTTACAGCTACTCTAAAAACAATGTCGTTTCCGTTGGAAATGCCTCCGTTTATTCCTCCCGCACCATTTTTGGCGGTATGTCCCTCCTTGTCTATGTAACAATCGTTATGCTCACTTCCTTTCATGTTTGCAGCATTGAATCCATCTCCAAACTCAATGCCCCGTATTCCAGGGACAGAAAATGCAAGATGAGATATTTGGGATTCCAGAGAATCAAAGAATGGTTCACCCAGGCCAATTGGAACATTAGAACAGCGGCACTCAATAATACCACCTAAAGAATCCCCCTCACTTATGGCATTATCAATAGCTTCTTCCCATTCTTTTGGCATTTGATTGTTGCAATCAGAAGGTCTGCTTATTCCTCCCAATGAAGTAATGTTTGCCTCAATATTTATATCTCCCAATATTTTTCTTGCAACAACACCGGCGGCTACAAGCACAAGGGTGAGCCTGCCAGAAAAATGTCCGCCACCTCTAATGTCATTAAAGAAATTATGTTTTATCTGAGCAACAAAGTCTGCATGGCCAGGTCTTGGGGTGTCTCTCAGCTGTGAATAATCAGAAGATCTGGTATTGTTGTTTTCAAATACAACAGTTACAGGAGCTCCGGTTGTGCAACCTTCATAAACACCACTTACAATTTTAGGCATATCTGCCTCTATTCTTGGAGTGGTTCCTTTGCTGCCACTTTTCCTTCTCTGTAAGGCTGGTATAAAGTCATCGCAGGATAGTGGAATACCTGCAGGTACCCCATCCATTATAACGCCAATTAGCTCTCCATGAGACTCTCCAAATATAGAAAGTCTGAATTTTGTTCCGTAACTGTTCATATTCATTTACTTAATCTTTCTCCAAATGCAGGGAAAGATTTGTTGATACATTTTATTGAGTCAATTTTTATTGTTGTGTCTGTAAAAAGCGAAGCGATATACAGGCTCATGGCTATTCTATGGTCATTGTGGCATAGCGTGTATGCAATCTCCTTGCCTGTATCTGCCTGCTTTCCTTGTCCGCTAATATACATATTATTATTGGCAATATTTATTTTTGCCCCTATTTTAGTGAGTTCGCTGTACACAGTACGGGCTCTCTTTTTGAGAAAGTCTCTCAACTCCACGCAAAGTTGTTTTGCAGTTGGCGTAATGGGCCAGTACAGCCGCAACAGGAAATAAATCAGGAGCATTTGTAAGGTCAAACTCCACATCGTTTGAGCTGTGTGATATTTTGCCTATGCAAATGTCTGTAAGATTGCCTTTTCCTGGAACAATACTGATATGTGCGCCATATTTTTCAAGTAAATCAACAATTGCCTTGTCGGCTTGAGCAGAAGATACAGGCATATTCTTTAAAGTTATCTCATTATGCAGAGCACCGGCTACTGCAAAGTAAGCCGCAGAGCTCCAGTCACTGTCCAAATATATTCTTGCAGGAGAATATCTCTGCCCTCCCTTTATAATGTATGTATTTTCCTCTTGAACACTAATTTCAATGCCAAACAGTTTTAGAGTTTCAAGAGTGAGTTTTATGTACGGCACACTTGTAGGATTTACAATCTTAAGGATGCTATCTTGCTGCAATAAAGGGAGTGTCATTAAGAATCCCGACACAATTTGTGAACTCTCTTTTCCAGAGAACTCAATTTTATGGTTTTTAATGCCTCCGCTTATTTTCAATGGGAGATATCCGTTATTGTGCTCGCATTCTGCTCCTGCAGACTCCAGAGCCTGAATTGATTCTGAAAGTTTTCTTTTTAGGATACTTCCATGCCCCGATATTTCTATCGGTGAGCAAGATTCACTAAGATATGCGCTTAAAGGAATAAGTAACCTTGTAAGCAATCCACTCTCGCCAACTTCAATCCTGGAGATTCCTTTAAGATTGTTTATTCCGCATCCTGTTATCTTAAGTGTATTCCCACATGCAGAAACCTTTGCCCCCAGCTTCTTTATTACTTCAATAGCCCCCAGAGAATCGTTGCATGGTTCAAAATTCTCCAGAATGCTTTCACCCTGGCAAAGTGCGGCTGCAAGTATAGCCCTTTGGGCAATGCTTTTAGAGCACGGAATTGTAACCTCAGGATTGGGAATGTCAAATATGGTCTGATTCAATTTATATGTCTGAATCTTATAATTGTTTGGATTGAGTATCTGTTCCATCTCTTGAGCAGTATATTGCCCAGGAGCGGTTGCACAGGAATTATCCAGAGCTACATAGGTATATGGAGCTCCAAGTTCAAGGCAAATTTCTCTTGTAAATTTTCCCTCTTCGCCCATACAAAAAGCAACCAGAGAAGCTTGTTGCTGGCCAAAACTATTGCTTAAAGAACCACTCTCTTCACCTCTTTCCATATAGTTGTTGGCAACAATCTCCCTGTCGCTTTTTTTGTAGTTGTATAATTGCAGAACTTTTACTGCATCATAAATGTCATTGGCTGTAGTTACAATTTTTACAATATCTGCCCCTTTTCTTCTGCAAAGGTCATAAATGCCTTGCAGCTGCTCCAATGATTGTGTCCCTTCAAAATTATGATACGATATAATGAGCTTGCATCCGTTAACTCTTGCGTAAGATTTTATGTACTCCAAATGATCCATTGGAGCTTCTATCTCTACATCGGCGTATTTTGCCCCTTTCCTTATTGCAGCGCATATCTGTTCTCTTGCAATATCTGCACTGCTGTTACAGATTCTGCTTGTAATAAGGATATTTGGATGAGAAGATACAATTTCTTCTATCTGTGCAATAGAAAATTTACAAAGATCTGCCCTTAGTTCTGCCATTTGGCATTTGGCTATAATCTCTTTGCACTTGTCAAAATTCTGTTCTTGTATACTAATGCAAATCATTTGCAATATTTTTTATCAATTCCAATTTTAGTGTATAATCCTTTACATTTTCCAATCCATGAGGAATTATAAAATGGATAGAATCCCCTTGTACCTTTTTGTCTTTTTTTATTGCATCTGCAAGGTCTGATATTTTAAGGTCTTTTGTAATCTCGCAATCTTGTAAAAGTGCAGGTAATCCTACACTTCTCAAATCATTAATGAGCATATTGGAAAATGCACAACTGTGATTGTTTTCTTGCAGATATTCTCCAATAGTGGCTGCAATTACCATTCCCATACTAACTGCATGTCCGTG
>CALCUQ010000187.1 GCA_937906795.1 uncultured Bacteroidales bacterium
CTACTCCATATCCTCCCGGCCCAGGGTTTCCCCTGCTTGATCCATCTGTATAAAGATTTATAGGCAACTCCATAACATTTTTACTCTACAATTGTTTTGTCTTCCCTCTCCTTATTCTGTTCTGGTGTTATCTTAATTTTCAACGCGTGTTCTTGCAAATTATCATATGCATTCCTGTTTTTAATTATATCTATGGCAAGATATATAGATGAAAGCATAGATTGCGGATTAGCCTTGTTCTTTCCGGCCAGATCGTACGCAGTTCCATGGTCTGGAGATGTTCTTACAATTGGCAATCCTGCAGTAAAGTTCACTCCGCTGTCAAAAGCCAGTGCTTTAAATGGGATAAGTCCCTGATCATGATACATGGACAATACTGCATCAAACTTGCTCTGCATATTTACACTAAAGAATCCGTCTGGTGAATATGGTCCAAATGCCATCACCCCCTCTTTTGTTGCCTGCTCAATTGCTGGAGAAATAATATTGATTTCTTCATCACCCAACAATCCTTTGTCTCCGGCATGGGGATTTAGTCCCAATACAGCAATTTTAGGGGCAACTATATTAAAGTCCCTGCACAAAGATTCATGCATAACTTTAAGTTTTCTAACTATAAGATCTACTGTAAGTGTCTCTGACACTTTGGAAATTGGAGTATGATTTGTTGCCACTCCTATCCTAAGATTATCAGAACATAAAAACATCAATCCTTCCTGTGCACCAAACTCAGCTGTAAGATACTCTGTATGTCCTGCATATTTGAACATCTCTTCATTTACTGCCCTTTTATTGAAAGGTGCTGTAATAATACCATCCAAATATCCTTCTTTCATTTGTGCAACAGCTACTTCCAACGCTGTTATGGCAGCCTTTGCTCCGCTGTGGGTACATTGTCCTGGCTCAATCTGCAAATTGTCGGGAAGACAATTTACAATATTCACTCTTTTTGGATGAGCATCTTTTGCTGTTGAAATAATATTGGTGTTTATATTGTCGATTTCTGGAAGTTGCTTTTTGTAGAATCCAAAAGCTTTGGATGAGCCATAAACTACAGGGGTGCACATCTCCAAAACTCTGGCATCAGATAATGCTTTGATTATTACCTCATAACCTATCCCATTTGTATCTCCTTGAGTAATACCTAATACAATCTTTCTTGTCATATATTTGCATTTAAAACAATGCAAGTTACTAAAAAAAAGTGAATTTTAGTATATTTGTAACATGTCTGATATACTTGATTCCCAAATACAGTATTTGCCCGGTATTGGACCCAAACGGGCAGAGCTTCTTGGTAAGGAGCTTAACATATTCACATTCAGAGATTTGCTGTATTTTTTCCCTTTTAGACATATTGACAGAAGCAGAATATATAACATTAGAGAAGTAGAGCCTTCAATGGCATATATTCAGGTAAGAGGTAAAATAATTCATATTGGACTGGCAGGAGAAACACCTAAAAACAAGAGACTTATAGCAACTCTTAAGGACTCTACAGGTTCAATGGAACTTATTTTTTTTAAGGGAATCAAATGGATTGAGCAAAAGTTAAAGATTGGACAGGAGTACATTGCTTTTGGAAGGCCTTCTGAATTCAACGGTTCCATAAACATGGTACACCCTGAACTCAACCTGCCATCAGATGAAATCCTCTACGGAGGAAGCTCTATGATGGGTGTATATTCAAGTACAGAAAAACTAAAGAACAGTGGCATAGGAAATAAAGTCTTTTCCAAATTCATATTAACCCTACTGGAGAAACATCTTGGTTCAATTGAAGAGACATTGCCTCAATATATAATTGATTTCCATAAACTTATACCATTAAGGGAAGCCCTTAAAAATGTTCACTTTCCAACAAGCAGCAATATGTTGCTTGCTGCAGAGCAAAGACTTAAGTTTGAAGAACTTTTTTATTTGCAACTTAGTCTGTTAAAACAGAAAAGTATAAGGACCAGACAAGATGGAGGCATTTATATGCCAAAAATTGGAGAGGGATTCAACAAGTGCTACAACAGTTTGCCATTTCCCCTTACAGGAGCTCAAAAGAGGGTAATAAAAGAGATTTTTGCAGATTTAAGGAGCAGGAGACAAATGAACAGACTGCTACAGGGAGATGTTGGAAGCGGAAAAACCTTAGTTGCCGTTCTAAGCAGTCTTATTGCAGTAGACAATGGTTTTCAGGCGTGCATAATGGCACCAACTGAAGTACTTGCCCAACAACACTACAAAGGCATATCCAAACTTCTTGCACCTACCAATGTAAAAGTTGCCCTCCTTACCGGCAGCACAAAGGCCAAAGAGAGAAAAGAGATTCTACCTGGGCTGGAAAATGGAGAGATTCAGATTCTGGTAGGAACTCATGCACTCATAGAAAACAATGTCCAGTTCAAAAATTTTGGATTGGCAGTAATTGACGAACAGCACAGATTTGGAGTTGAACAAAGATCCAAACTATGGGCCAAATCATCTGTTGCGCCACATATTCTTGTAATGACAGCAACCCCTATTCCAAGAACATTGGCAATGACTCTTTATGGAGATCTTGATGTTTCTGTACTTGACGAACTTCCACCTGGAAGAAAACCTGTTCATACAATACATATTACAGATTCCCAAAGGGGAAGGATGTACAATTTTATGAGGGAGCAGATAAAGCTCGGCCGACAGATCTTTATTGTCTATCCTCTCATAAAAGAGAGTGAGAAGATGGATTATAAAAACCTTCAGGAGGGATATGAAGCCATTACAGAAGAGTTCAGAGCGCCCGAATATATTACATCAGTTGTACACGGAAAAATGAAAAACGAAGACAAGCAGCGCGATATGGAAATATTTGCAGCTGGAAGGTCTCATATTCTGGTAGCGACATCTGTAATTGAGGTTGGAGTAGATGTCCCTAATGCATCTGTAATGATAATTGAAAGTGCAGAAAGATTTGGATTGAGCCAATTGCACCAACTGCGCGGAAGAGTTGGAAGAGGCAGTGAGAAATCGTATTGTATCCTTGCAACAGGATATAAGTTAAGTAAAGAGAGTCGCCAAAGAATTGAACTGATGTGCCAGACAAATGACGGATTTGAACTTTCAGAAGCAGACCTTAAAATGCGTGGCCCGGGAGATTTGGAAGGGACATCACAAAGTGGCCTTGCTGTAGATTTGCACATATCCAACCTTGCCAAAGATTCGCACATTCTGGAACAGGCCAGAAAAATTGCATTGGCTGTTCTGGACAAAGACCCACTAATAGAATTGCCAGAAAATGCTATTTTAAAACATAATCTGGCAATACTTAAAAAGGAAGGCAAAGAGCCTAAAGATTATTCTCAAATAAGCTGATAACTTCTCAGCTTGTTGATTTCTTCTGCCCACATATCAGGGTTAGGAGTCTCCAGAATAAGAGGAATACCATCAAATCTGGGATCCTTCATAATCATCTGGAACGGAACTACTCCAAGAACACCCTCTCCAAGAGAACTGTGCCTGTCAACCTTACTTGCAAGGGGTTTCATTGCATCATTAAGATGCATACCTCTAAGATATTTGAAACCAATCACATTCTCAAAATGGTCAAACACTTGAGTAAAACCAAGTTCAGTAGAAATGTCATACCCTGCAGCAAATGAATGGCACGTATCAATACATACACCTACTCTGCTTTTATCCTCAACCAAATCAATCATTTGGGCAATCTGTTCAAATGTATATCCCAGATTACTCCCCTGGCCAGCAGTATTTTCAATTACCGCAGTCACTCCATTTGTTTTCTCTAAAGCAAGATTGATTGAATGTGCTATAGTCTTTATACACTCATCTACAGAAATCTCTTTCAAATGGCTTCCAGGATGAAAATTAAGTCTGTCCAGACCAAGCTGCTCACAACGTTTCATCTCATCTATAAACGCTGCTCTGGATTTTTGCAAACCCTCTTCCCTTGGACTACCCAAATTTATAAGATAACTGTCATGAGGCAATATTTGAGCTGCAGTATAACCATATTTTGCACAAGTCTCCTTAAAAAGATCTATCTCTTCTGCCGACAACGGTTTTGCCACCCATTGTTTTTGATTCTTGGTAAACAAGGCAAAAGCAGTTGCCCCAATTTTATGGGCATTAAGTGGAGCGTTCCACACTCCACCACTTGCACTTACATGAGCTCCAATATACTTCATAACTATTTCTTGAATGTATCCTTTAGGCCGGTTGTCTTATTGAAAACAAATTTGTCGGGAGTAGAATCTGCATCCTTGACAAAATATCCCAATCTCTCAAACTGAACTGCAATACCAGAATTATCTTCCAACAATGCAGGCTCCGCATAACCGGTTATAATATTCATAGAATCCGGATTCAAATACTCCTTGTAATCTGTACCCTCTGGAATCT
>CALCUQ010000188.1 GCA_937906795.1 uncultured Bacteroidales bacterium
CTCTCTTACCATTCCATGATTTGAACACAGCACCAATACCACCCCATAATTGCTCGTAAGCATCATCTGGGAAAGGTTTGCCTAACTCTTGTCTAACTCTAACTTTGAAATCCTCACAAAGTTGTTTTAGATCATCCTCTGTTAAATCTGTATCTGATTTGTAACCTTTTTCAGCTTTAAGTTTTGCCAACATTCTGTCCAATTGAACTCTAATGCCGTTACCATCCTCAGGCTCAATACCCTCAGCTTTCTCCATAACAACATCTGAGTACATCATAATTAGACGACGATAAGCATCGTATACAAAACGAGGGTTACCGGTTTTAGCAATAAGACCTGGGATAGTTGCTGAACAAAGACCGATATTAAGAACAGTCTCCATCATACCTGGCATTGAACTTCTTGCACCTGAACGGCAAGAAACCAATAGTGGAGAATTTGGATCACCAAATTTCATACCCATAATCTCCTCAGTAGCTGCTAACGCTGCATCAACATCAGCCTTAAGCTCTGCAGGATATTGACAACCATTTGCGTAGTACTCAGTACAACAATCAGTTGTGATTGTAAAACCAGCAGGAACAGGAATACCCAATTTACACATTTCTGCAAGGTTTGCACCTTTTCCGCCAAGAAGGTTTCTCATTGAACCATCACCATCGGCACTTCTACCGCCAAAACGATAAACTCTTTTGATTTCTGACATAGAATAAAAAATTATTTAGTTAAATAAATGATTTCACTTTGTATAAGAGCACAAAAATATACAAAAATTTATAAAAAATCATAGAAAAAATAATGATTTCTTAACTTTTTTGACACTTATCTCCAATCACCCTTACAATTCCAACCAACTTTTACACCTATATTTTCCAAATTCTTTAACAACATATCTTTAGTGGCCTGAGCATCATCATTTAAACCAGGCTTTCCATTATATAGGTTATAGTTGGCCTTTGCATCTGCAGATGTAATATTAGGCATAATCACATTGGCACCAGCCATAATTGCCTTCTCTCTGCCTAAAGGATCGAGCACCTGCAATGCAGTTGTAGCTGCTATATTTATGTGAGGCATCATACATCTGAGCTTGGCTATCATCTCCAGAGAAAGATCCAGCAACTGAGTGTTGGAAAAATCCCAGAAATCCCCCTTATACTCACTGCTCACAACACCATCTTTCCATTCTAACACCTTCATTCCCAAAGGTGTATCCTTATGAGGAATATATGGTCCCATTCCAACCATATCCACCTCCAAATCTTTAAAAAATTTAAGGTCACTATCAAGATTCTCCCTCGTCTGATATGGCAAACCAATCATAACTCCTGTTCCCAGAAGATATCCTGCAGACTTAAGGTCATATAATGCCTGCAGACGGGTCTTGTATGAGTGATTAAGACTATCTTGCGGATGAATTTTGTTGTACAACTGCTCTTCAGATGCCTCTATTCTGAGCAAATATCTGTCTGCACCGGCCTCTTTCCACAATTTATACACATCAGCAGACTGTTCGCCTAAAGAAAGGGTAATCCCCAATGGATCTTTTCCGCCCCCCAACATTTTAATGGCGTGTACCAGCCTCGCAATTCTTTCAACCCATTGACCATCTTGCCTCTCACCCCCCTGCAGAGCAACCGAACCAAATCCCGATTCAAGGGCAAATTGAGCCGCATCCAGAATCTGCTTATCAGACAAAGTATATCTCTGTGCACATTTGTTGCCACTTCTTATAC
>CALCUQ010000189.1 GCA_937906795.1 uncultured Bacteroidales bacterium
AGAAGAGTTCGAGAGCAAAATCAAAGCCGGAGAGTTTGTGGAATATGAAGAGGTCTATGCCGGTTCCTACTATGGAACACTAAAATCAGAAGTTCAGAGAATATGGTCAAAAGGGAATATTATAGTTTTTGACATAGATGTTAAAGGAGGGGTAAATCTAAAGAAACTATATGGAGATAATGCATTGGCAGTATTTATCCAACCGCCATCTATAGAAGAGCTTAGAAACAGACTTATTGGCAGAGGGACAGATTCTGCACAGGCTATTGAAAAAAGAGTGGCAAAGGCAGAAGAAGAACTTACGTATGCCCCTAAATTTGATATTATCCTTGTCAACGACAATCTGCAGGAGGCTTTCTCTTATGCAGAAAAACTGGTTGAGGATTTTAAATCAAAATAGATTAAAATGATTCCAAATCCCAAAAGCACTACAGTTTTATACTTTGGCTCATTCAATCCATTTCATATTGGACATGCAGCCCTGGCCAAATATGTGGTACAATTGCCCTGGGTAGAGGAGTTATGGTTTGTTCTGAGTCCAAAGAATCCGTTAAAAGAGAGGGGTAATCTTCAGGATCCAATGCTAAGATGGAAAGATCTGGAAAGGGTTGTAAAGAAACTTGGCAGCAACAAGTTCCACTGCTGTGATGTTGAATTCCACATGGAGCCGCCTTTGTATACTTACAACACATTAAAGAAACTCTCTTTGATGTATCCCCAAAAGAATTTTTCCATACTTATGGGAGGAGATAACATTGAGATTCTGCATAAATGGCACAAAGGTGAAGAGATAGCTGCCACCTATCCTATTATTGTTTATCCCCGACAAGGCTCCAACAGTGAAGAGTTCTGCAAAAAATATGGAGCAATCTGTATAGATGCTCCACAAATAGATGTCTCATCTTCCCAAATAAGAGAAATGATGGAAAAAGGAGAAGATGTTTCAGCCTTAAGATACTAACCTAAAGACAAGATTTCATAACTGGACAAAAAACAGGTGCAACAATTGTCATCTCCTCTTTTTTTACAGGATGGACAAATTTTAT
>CALCUQ010000190.1 GCA_937906795.1 uncultured Bacteroidales bacterium
ATGGATGTAGCAGAGGCTATTACCAAAGCTGTCCGCAAAAAAACAAAGGCAAGGTCTTTTGTCCAACAAACATCTTCTTTTGGCGGTCGTAGAGGAGGTATGCCTGTGCAATATGTTTTACAGACAACCAATATTGAGAAATTGCAGGAGGTGCTACCTACATTCCTTGCTAAAGTTTATGATAATCCAACTTTCCAAATGGCTGATGTTAATCTTAAATTCAGTAAACCAGAAGTTAGAATTGAGATTAATAGAGAAAAAGCGAATATTATGGGTGTTAGCACCAGAAATATTGCTCAAGTACTTCAATATGGACTAAGTGGACAACGTATGGGTTATTTCTATATGAATGGCAAGCAATATGAGATTCTTGGAGAAATAAACCGCCAGCAGAGAAATACACCTGCCAATCTGAAATCCATATATATAAGGACTCAAGATGGCAATATGGTTCAACTAGATAATCTTGTTGATCTTATTGGTGGTATTGCACCTCCTAAACTATACAGATACAACAGATTTGTTTCTGCTACAATTTCTGCAGGACTGGCAAAAGGAAAGACTATTGGCCAGGGTCTTGATGAAATGGATAAGATTGCAAAAGAAGTTCTTGATGACTCATTCAGAACAGCTTTGTCGGGAGAATCAAAAGAATATAGAGAAAGTTCATCTTCTTTGATGTTTGCTTTTATTCTTGCTATTGTTCTTATTTTCTTGATTCTCGCTGCTCAATTTGAAAGCTTTAAAGATCCACTTATTATTATGCTTACTGTACCGCTTGCTATTGCAGGAGCACTTATCTTTATGCAGCTCAATGGTGTTACAATGAATATATTCAGTCAGATTGGTATAATTATGCTTATTGGCCTTGTTGCCAAGAATGGTATCTTGATTGTTGAGTTTGCTAATCAGAAACAAGAAGTTGGAATAGATAAACAGACTGCTATTAGGGAGGCATCTCTACAGAGATTGCGTCCAATTCTAATGACCAGTACCTCTACAATTTTAGGCCTTTTACCTTTGGCATTTGCTGCAGGTGAGGGTGCAAACCAACGAATTGCTATGGGTATAACTGTTGTGGGTGGTATGTTGGTTTCAACTATTCTTACTATGTATGTTGTTCCAGCAATTTACAGTTATATCTCTACAGACAGAGCAAAAAAGAAAGCTGCAATTGCCTTAAATAACAAGTAAAATGAAAAAATTAATATTATTAGCATATTTATTGTTTTCTGTTGGACTCTATGCTCAGACCCAGCTTAAAACATATTCCCTTAAAGAGTGTTTAAAGGAGGGAATAGAAAACAACTATTCTCTTAAGATTCAACATAATAAAGAGCAAATTTCAGATAATAATGCCAGTTTGGGCAATGCAGGCTTCTTACCATCTTTAGATGCATCTGCAAGATATTCAGGCTCTGCGCAGGACAACAGGACAAAAGTTAGAGACAGTGGTAATATCATTGAAGAAAATGGAATTTTCAATCAGACTGTTGATACTGGAATAAACCTGAACTGGACTATTTTTGAAGGTTTTAATGTTACAACAACTTACAAGAAATTAAAAGAATTAAAATCCCAAGGGCAACTCGAAACCACAATTGCACTTGAGAATTTGATATCTGATATTACTTCTGAATATTTTAATCTTGTCCAACAACGTTTAAGGCTAAAGAATCTTAAATATGCCGTAGAGCTTTCAAGAGAAAGACTTAGAATTGTTGAAGACAGATACCGTATAGGTAATTTTTCAGGTCTTGATTATCAGCAGGCAAAGGTTGATTTTAATTCTGACAGTTCTGCATTTATGAAACAGCAGGAGACTATCAAGAGTTCCATTATTTCCCTTAATGAACTGATGGCCAAAGAAAATCTTGACAGTTGGATTACTGTGTCTGATACCTCCATTAATGTAAACAAAGATTTAGTATTTAAAGATATAATGGAGTCTATGGAGTCCAATAACACTACCCTTTTACATGCCAAAAGAGAGAGTCAGATGGCTCAACTTGATTATAAGATTTTAAATTCCCGCTCATATCCTTATCTTAAATTAAATGCAGGTTATGGATATACTCTCAACAAGTACAACAAAGGGGCTAATTATCATAGAGGAAGTTTGGGCGCAGATTTTGGCCTTACCTTAGGTATAAATATTTTTGATGGAAATAATGCCAGAAGAGAACGCAGAAATGCAAAACTCAATATTGAGAATGTACAGCTTCAGCAAACTGATATTCACCTTGCTCTTAAAGCGGATCTTTATAATATTTGGCAGGCATATCAGAACAATCTGGCAATTTTGAATCTTGAAATGGAGAATCTTGTTACAGCAAAGTTGAACCATGAAATTGCAAAAGAAAGATATATGTTGGGAGATTTGTCGGGAATAGAAATGAGAGAAGCCCAAAAGAGCCTCTTGGATGCTCAGGAGAGGCTTTTGAGTGCTGAATACAATACTAAATTATGCGAAATTTCTCTTATGCAGATAAGTGGAAGAATTCAGGAATATCTTTTATAGAATTTAATTTTGAGGTATGAAAAATTTGTTTTTGATATTGGCAATCATTTCAAGCTCTTTCAGTTGTTTGTTTGCTCAGGACAATAAAGGAAACGGAGAGCTTATATGTGAAACATTAACCCATAACAATGTAGAATACACCTATTATTTGTACAAACCTTTATCATTGCCGGACAATGCACCAGTTGTGCTGGTTTTTCACGGTTACGGCTCTGACAGATTTCCAGGATTGGATTATGGAATAAATCCTGTTGCAGACAAATACAATTTTGCAGTGTGTTATCCTGTTGGGCCAAAGGATTTTAAAGGACAGCATTGCTGGGATGTAGGGTACTCTTTCCATAAAGAGAATAACTGGTGCAGAGATGATATTGGTTTTACTCTAAAACTGGTGGAGAAATTATCAGCCAATCACAAGTTGTCAAATAAGAATGTTTTTGTTACAGGTCACTCCAATGGCGGTGAGATGTCTTATTTACTTGCATATACTCATCCCCATAAATTTGCAGCATTTGCTCCAATTTCCGGACTTACAATGACATGGATGTATAAACATCTTAAAGCCCATGCCCCTGTCCCTTTAATGGAAGTACATGGTACTGATGATGTTGTATCAAAATGGAATGGTGACCCGCTTAATAAGGATGGTTGGGGCTCTTATATTGCAGTCCCTTGTGCAGTATCACATTGGGCAGTTGAAAACCGTTGTACACATATTCAAACAGATACACTTCCAATTATTCGCAATAAAGTAATTACACACAAGTATGTGAATGGTATAAACGGCACCCAGGTGTGGCTATATGAGATTGTTGGTGGTGGTCATGCTTGGCCTAATAAAGATTTGAATACTGCAGAACATATTTGGAAATTCTTTAGTATGTATCTTAAATAGCAGACAATTCTATCTTATTTCTTCCAGCATCGAAAGTACTTTTGGGAAATTCTCTCTTCCAAAGCCAATTCTCAGATAAGTGCCTGGATATTCAAACATCTCTGCTGGAACGGTAAGTATACTTTTGCTCTCTACAAGGTCTTCACTCCATTGCATGGATGTAGTGTCGCAATTTATTTTTACAAATGCCACACTTCCTGCAACCGGAGGTATAAATTCATTAACCCAAGGAAGATTTCCTTTATTTATGGACTCTTCAAATAGAGTTACATTCCGTTTGATTTTTTCAATATTTGGCAAAAGGAAATCTTCTTTGTGATTAAGTACAATTGCAGATAGTATCTCTGATGGTGCACTGCTACACATAGAAAGATATGTCTTAAATTGCAAAATCTGTTCTGTAAGCCATTTATCCTGCGATACAATCCATCCTATTCTTGCTCCGGCCAAACCAAATGATTTAGCCATTCCCCAAAGAGAAATCCCTTTTTCATATAAATCAGACAATGGCTCCAAAGGCTTGTAACTGTTGTCAATTATAAGATCTCTGTACATTTCGTCAGAATAAATATATGCTCCACACTCTCTGGCTATATCAATAACCTCATTAATCTGGTCTTTGGTAAGATAAGCTCCTGTTGGATTATGTGGGAAATTTATAATTATAACTCTGGTGTTTTTCTTTACAAGTTTACGCAAATCTTCCACTTTGAACTTCCACTCTCCTGCCCCGCTTTCTGCATTCCAGAATGAAAGCTCACAACCCAATGATTTTAAAACTTCGTATAATGATTGGTATGCAGGTGAAACCACCACTGCATGGGGATTCTCTACCCCTTCCATTAAAATATTCATTGTCATAAAGGACAACTCCCCTGGAGATGCCACAACAATATCATCTACTGAAGTTTTATTGTAATACTTTGATATAGCCTCTCTAAGGTATGGACTCCCGGGTGTTTCTGTGTAACCCAAATGTAAATTATCCCACATCTGCTTTTCATTCTCTGACGCTTTACTTAAAATATATTTCATGGAATATCCGTCACAATCTGAAGATGAGAACATATAATCTGCAGTGAATTCATATTTTGCAAAATATTTTTCTAAGTGGAATTGGGATACTATCATAACAAGAATTATTTAAGAGTTTATACAAATATATTAAATTTTATAATCCTATTTAAAAATTGAAGGATATTAGTTATATTTACATAAGTTTAAACTTTTCAATGATGATTAAGTCTATTTGGAATTTTTACGTAGATGGATTTAAGAATATGACATGGGGAAAACCTTTGTGGATTTTAATATTCTTAAAAGTAATTATCCTGTTTGCAGTTTTAAGGGTATTCTTCTTTAAACCTGCAATGTCTGGACTTACAGATAAAGAAAAAAGTGAACAGGTAGGTAATCATCTGTCAAATCCGTCTGCATTCAAACAAAAAACTATTACTAACATTATAAACTTCTAAGCTATGGACGTAGTATCTTGGTCGAGACTTCAATTTGCTATGACAGCCGCTTACCATTGGTTATTTGTCCCTCTTACTCTTGGTTTGGCTATGGCTATGGCAATAATGGAGACACTTTATGTGGTAAAAAAAGATGAATACTGGAAAAAGGTGTCTCAGTTCTGGATGAAACTCTTTGCAATTAACTTTGCTGTAGGAATTGCAACTGGTATTATTCTCGAATTTGAGTTTGGTACAAACTGGAGCAATTATTCCTGGTTTGTAGGAGACATATTTGGGGCACCACTTGCAATTGAAGGTATTTTAGCATTCTTTATGGAAGCAACTTTCTTTGCTGTAATGTTTTTTGGATGGGATAAAGTAAGTAAACGTTTCCATCTTGTTTCTACATGGATGACAGGTATTGGTGCATCAATTTCTGCTTATTGGATATTGGTTGCCAACGGATGGATGCAGAATCCTGTTGGAACAACATTCAATCCAGATACTGTAAGAAGCGAAATGGCATCTGCACAAGCCTTTTGGGAGGTTATATCAAATCCTGTTGCTGTAAGTAAATTTTTCCACTCAGTTACAAGTGGTTGGGTTACAGGTGGAGTATTTGTTGTGGCTGTGAGTTGTTGGTATTTATTAAAGAAAAGAAATACCCAATTTGCCAAAAAGAGCATATTTGTAGGTGCTTTTGTAGGGTTATTGGGAACATTTGCTGTAATGTTGTCGGGAGATGTATCAGGGGTACATGCAGCTGAATATCAACCCATGAAACTTGCTGCTGCAGAAGGATTGGAAAATGGAGGAAAAAGAGCTCCATTCAGCATTATTCCTGGTATTGAGATTCCTGGAATGCTCTCTATTTTGGCAACTCACGATATAAACGGATATGTCCCTGGTATAAACGATATAATTAACGGATACACAGATAATAAAGGTAATGTTATTCCGTCGGTTCAGCAGAAAATTAAAATGGGTCAAAAGGCTCTTGAGGCTTTAGCTCAGTACAGAGCATTAAAAGATTCTGATCCTCTTGCAGCTCAAGCGGCACGTGAGCAATTGGAGCAGAATGTACAATATATGGGATATGGCTACCTTGAAAAACCATCTGATGTAATACCTCCGGTTGGAATAGTGTATTGGGCATTCAGATTTATGGTTGGACTGGGAATGTTTATCGCTTTGATTCTTGCATTGACTGCATGGTTCAACTATAAGAATAAACTCTCTGGTAAAAATTGGTTATTATGGGCAGCTTTGCTATGTATTCCATTGGTATATATATGTGGAGAATCTGGTTGGATTGTTGCTGAGGTTGGACGTCAACCATGGACAATACAAGGATTATTGCCTGTCAATGTTGCAATATCAAGTACAAATACATCTGAGGTAATGACTACCTTCTTCCTGTTCTTGGGTATTTTTGCTTTGTTCTTGATAATTGAAATCAGAATTATGATTAATGCTATTAAGCAAGGACCAGAAGTTGAATAGATTAATTAAAAATTATTTGTTATGACTTATACTTTTTTTCAAACATATTGGTGGTGTCTTATCTCATTACTGGCTGGCTTGTTGGTATTCCTTATGTTTGTACAGGGAGCCAATGTTCATCTTGTAAATTCTGGTCTGTCAGATATACAAAAGAAAATGATAGCCAATTCTACCGGGCGTAAATGGGAGTTGTCTTTTACAACATTAGTAGTATTTGGAGGTGCTTTTTTTGCTTCATTCCCTCTTTTTTACAGCACAAGTTTCGGTGGAGCTTATTGGGTATGGATGCTGCTGCTGGTAACATTTGTATTTCAGGCAGTTTCATATGAATTCCTTCATAAAAAAGATAATCTTTTAGGTGTAAAAGGATTTAGATATGCTCTTGTAGCAAATGGTTTCCTTGCTCCTTTTTTGGTTGGAACAGCAGTAGGTACATTTTTTACAGGTTCTGACTTTACTGTAAACAAAGCAGCAATAATGGATTTGTCTGCTCCTGTAATCAGTACGTGGGGTAATTCATTCAGAGGTCTTGAGGCCCTTGCCCAACCTCACGCTGTTTTACTTGGAATATCTCTGGTGGGACTTACAATCATTCTGGGTGCCCAATATCTGATTAACAATATAAGCGATACAGATCTGGTAAACAAAATGCGTAAGACTATTAAGATAACTGCTTTACCGTTTTTGTTGATTTTTGTTTGCTGGCTTTTGATATTGCTATTTAAAGAGGGTTATGCAGTTGATTCAGATTCTACTGTATATATGCAGCAATATAAATATCTTAACAATATTATCCAAGTACCGGTTATTCTTGTTTTCTTGCTGGTTGGTGTTGTGCTTGTAGTTGGCTCAATCTGGTGCAGCGGTTTTACAAATTCAAAGAAAGGGATATGGTTTGGAGCTATTGGTACAGTCTTGACTGTTATGGCAGTATTCTTTACTGCCGGATTTAACAATACTGCATATTACCCTTCATGCACACATCTGCAAAGTTCTCTTACAATTGCAAACAGCAGCTCAAGTATGTTTACTTTACAAGTTATGTCTGTTGTTTCTTTATTTATCCCATTTGTTTTAGCATACATATTCTATGCATGGAGGCAGATGGATAAAAAACAGATTACAGAAGATGAAATTACCAATTCTCCAAATGTTTACTAAATGGATTCAAATATTATAATTCGCCCTGCAACTGTTTTGGACCATAACAATATTGCTCAGATTGTCAAACTTGCAATAGGTGATACGCAAACACTTATAGAATATTGTGGTGAAAACTACATGCATGTGCTGTCGCAAATTGCAAAATCTCCCCTATCACAATATAGTTGGAACAATTCTATTATTGCTATGGTTAACGGAACATTTGCAGGAGGAATTATAGGGTATGATGGCAAAGACCTTATCAAACTCAGAGAAGAAACCTACAGAATTATTAAGCAGTATACAGGACTTACCCCTTTTATTCCCGACGAAACCGCTCCTGGAGAGTTTTATCTTGACTCATTAGGAGTAAATGAACTTTACAGAGGTATGGGGATAGCAAAAAGTCTTATAAGTGAAATTTCCAACAGAGCTTTTCTATCAGGTCACAGCAGAGTTGGACTGATTGTAGATTATGATAATCCAACTGCAGAGT
>CALCUQ010000191.1 GCA_937906795.1 uncultured Bacteroidales bacterium
GCGCAACTTGTGTTACAACTACAGGATTCTTGATTGCTCAGTTCATACCGGATGCATTCATTCTTCTGTTTACATCAGATCCGGAACTTATAAATATCTGCAAAACAGGAACAAGGATTGTATTTGCGGTCTTTCCAATAGTCGGGTTCCAGATGGTGACAGGAAACTTTTTCCAGAGCGTTGGAATGGCTGGAAAGGCAATATTCCTCTCACTCTCCCGACAACTGATCTTCCTTCTGCCATGTCTGCTGATACTTCCTACTTTTTTGGGGGTCAATGGCGTATGGTGGAGTATGCCAATTTCAGATGCAATGTCAAGCATAATTGCATCATTCCTTTTAGTTAACCAGATAAAGAAATTTAAAGCACAGGACAATGGATTCTAAATATTACATTACAATCGGCCGCCAGTTGGGTGCCGGTGGACTTGAAATAGCAAATAAATTGTCGGGAATATTTGGAATTCCTATGTATGATAAAGAGTTGATTAAAATTGCTTCCAAAGAGAGCGGAATATCTCCGGAATTTTTTGAAAAGGCTGATGAGAGCCCAAGAAAGAGCAGGGGAGGACTGTTCGGTCTCTCTTTTTCAAATATG
The DNA here is from genome assembly GCA_937906795.1 of uncultured Bacteroidales bacterium. Classification (GTDB taxonomy): domain Bacteria; phylum Bacteroidota; class Bacteroidia; order Bacteroidales; family UBA932; genus Egerieousia. Next base: position 598 of record CALCUQ010000191.1, read on the forward strand.
GCCTACAATAACTTTGGAGGCTCATCATCTGTGCTTGACGAGTCAGAACTCTTTAAGATTCAAAGCGAAATCATTACAGAAATTGCCTCTAAAGGTTCTGCAATATTTGTTGGACGATGTGCCGACTATATTCTGAGACAGGAGCCAAATTGCATGAGCATATTCATAACCGCCTCTGACTCCGACAGGATTGCACGTCTTCGCAAGAGTGTAAAGATGGATGGCTTCAAGCAGTTTTCCGATGAACAACTTCTTGAGCACATGCGCAAGGAGGACAAGAAGCGTGCTGAATACTACAATTATTACACATATAAGGAGTGGGGCCACTCGTCGGCATACAATCTATGCCTCGACTCAAGTTTCTATGGCACCGACAAATGTGCCGAAATTATAGCAGGACATATCAGGGAGAGATTTTTGGGCCTTTAAAATTATAGTCAGTTGGAATGGCTCTTTACCAGCATTCCAACTGATTTTTAATCTCCGGTACAATCTCCTTGTTGAATACAGGATCTTTGCCCTCTTTAAGCTGGTTCTGGTAATCCTTAAGCAGTCTGATTGCATATTTGCCGAGCAATACTATACCGGCCATATTGCATAGGGCCATCATTCCCATTGTGATGTCGGCAATATTCCAGGCAAGGTCAAGGCTCATTATTGCACCTGCCATAACATTTGCAGAAACGAGCACCCTGTAGAGGAAGATTATCTTTTTGCGGGTTTCAGATCCCCTGTTCTTGACAAGATATGTAACATTGGCCTCTCCATAATAATAGTTGCCCAAAATGCTGCTGAAAACAAAGAAAATAAGTATAAATCCGATATAGTATGTTCCAAAACTGCCAATCTCATTATTGAGGGCAAATTGTGTCAATTGGACACCATTGATTGAACCGTCAAGAGGCGAACCGCTGAAGAGAATGATGAATGCGGTACAACTGCAAATCAGGAGGGTATCTGTAAATACACTTAAAGCCTGAA
>CALCUQ010000192.1 GCA_937906795.1 uncultured Bacteroidales bacterium
CCTGACCAAGTTCAAGCTTATTTTGTTTTTTAGGTGCGGCACCCTCTCTTACCATCTCTATGATAAGGACTTTTGCATCCGGATATACGGCTGCAATTGCCTCCTCACACGATTTTTTTATTGTTCCAGCAAGTGCGTCGGGAGACTTAAAGACAAGTTTGAACTTTATCTTAAAACTGCCCGCAATCTCGTTTCCTACCGCATCTTTCTGATTCTCAACTTTAACATCCTCTACAAGGTTCAACTCCACTATGTTTTTGTCATAGGCGGGGTGGTTGACCTTTTCCAGTATCTTTATAATATCTGCCGGTATCATAATTATTTTACTATTTTCATTTCATCTAACAGATAGCCTGCTCCTCCAAATTTATCAATAATGAACAGAACATATCTCACATCTACATTTATACAACGTTGAAGTGTTGGCTCAAAAATAACGTCTCCACTCATTGCTTCCCAGTTGCCGTCAAATGCAAGACCAAGAAGCTCTCCTTTGTCGTTAAGTACAGGAGAACCTGAGTTACCACCTGTAATATCATTGTTTGACAAGAAAGCTACAGGCATTTTTCCATTCTCCAAAGCATATGGGCCAAAATCTTTTGCTTTCCACAACTCTTTAAGTTTCGCAGGAACTACAAACTCCCAGTTGTCTGGATCCTCTTTCTCCATTACGCCATCAAGTGTAGTAATATAATCATACTCTACAGCATCTCTTGGCGAATAAGGCAAAACTTGTCCATAAGTAAGACGCATAGTTGAATTTGCATCCGGATATAAAGAACTCTCACCTCTCATCTCCAACAAGCCGGCTGTATACTCCTTCTTGCCAGGAGCTGACAAATCCACTTCTGGCTGAATCTGAACAATTTTCATTGCAGCCTCTCTAAGTTGAGGCATAAGATCCATTGCAACATCATTCTTAAGTTCTTTGCCAGATGCTTTAGCCTCCATATATTTCTCTTTAGAAGTGTATGCAGAGTTGTCATAAATATAATCTACATAAGCATCAATATTTCCACCAAAATCAGAATCAATTGTTTTATATAAACTTGGATGGAATTTGGCATCCACTTTTTCTTTGTAGATCTTAAGCATTGCCTTGGCAAGTTTTCTGTCGGTTGAAGCAGAATAATCTTTAAAGAATGCATCCAGCTGGGCATCAGTTCTTAATCTGCTCACTCTGGCAAGCTCAATACTTCCCAATGTTTCATTAAGGTATCTGTATGCATAAGCAAACTCAGCTCTTGCTTTAACTCCATTATTTATATTCTCCAAGGCACCTGCATATTTTTGCTCACGTTTCTTGTCTTGCGAGATCCATTTAAGGAACTCTGCCTCTTCTGCCGCTCTACGCTCAATAATGTTCAATTTGTCAAATGTCTCATTCATTCCAATCCATTTTTTCCAGCCATTGGAAGAACCTGCATATTTGCTTGAATATTGAATTCTCACTTTAGGATCTGCAAGCATATCCTCCATCCAGATATCCTGCTTTACTCCTCTTACATAAATACTTATGGCATTATTTATATTTTTGGTCTCCTTTGCCTCCTCACTTGTCATAAAACGGGTTGTTCTGCCAGGAAAACCAATAATCATAGCATAATCATTGGCTTTAAAGCCTTTAAGAGAAATTTTCAAAGACTGTTTTGGAGTATAAGGGACATTGTCTTTTGAATACTCTGCAGGATTGTTGTTCTTGTCTGCATAAATTCTGAATACAGAGAAATCACCGGTGTGTCTTGGCCACATCCAGTTGTCTGTATCAGCACCAAACTTTCCAATAGAAGAAGGAGGTGCACCAACAAATCTGATATCCTTAAATGTTCTGCTGGTAATCAAATAATAAGCATTATTACTGTAAAAACTGCTTATTCTTGCATTTAGGGTTGCATCATGTTTAACAGCATCATCACAAAGTTTCTTTGAAATAGCTTTATACAAAGAATCTTTCTCCTTTGGAGTCTTACCCTTTGCCATAGCCTTGTTAACTTTGTCTGTAACATCTGTAAACTTATCTATAAATGTAACAGAAAGGCCTTGGGCAGGAAGCTCCTCACTCAAGTTCATAGCCCAGTATCCGTTGTTAAGGTAATCGTGCTCAACACTGCTCAATTTCTGAATTGCACCATATCCACAGTGGTGATTGGTAAAAAGCAAACCTTTGTCAGAAACAACCTCTCCTGTACATCCGCCTCCAAAATGCACAATTGCATCTTTAAGGCTGGAGTTATTTATATTGTAAATATCTTCTGCCGACAACTTACATCCAAGTTCCTGCATCTTTTTGATATTCAGCTTCTCCAATAAAGGTAGCATCCACATACCCTCATCTGCTTTTACAGGCTGCACCCCCATTACAAGGGCAGCTACAAGCACCAAACATAATTTTTTCATAACTCTAAAAATATCTATATTTAACATTATTTTCTGCCTCAAATTTACACAAATGAGTATTCAAAACAAAACAAGGAAAAAAATTCTTCTTTGTCCCGACAAATTTAAGGGGAGTTTATCCTCTGCCAGCGCCGCCAACGCAATCACAAGAGGGATACAAAAAGCAGTAGCCCTATCTGAAGGCGCATATAATCTCCAATTCAGATCTATTGCCATAGCCGACGGCGGAGATGGCAGCCAGGAAGTTATTGAGCAGCTATATAAAGGGGAAAAAGTTCCTTTTTCTACATACAATGCCATTGGAGAGCCTATTATAGGAGAGTATCTGTTATACAATATAAACGGGCAGAAACAGGCATTTGTTGAAATGGCCAGAATATGTGGTCTTGCAATGCTGGAGAAAGAGAACAGGAACCCTTTATACACAACAACCTACGGATTGGGAGAAGCCATTAAGGATGCTATAGGAAAAGGGGCACAGACAGTAACTCTTTCTATTGGAGGAAGTGCCACCAATGATGGTGGAACAGGCCTTTTGCAATCACTGGGATATAGATTTTACAACAAAGATGGAATTCTTATAGAGGGAAGCTGCAAGGCAGGCAGGTTTTTGTCGGGAAGAGACCTGGCACAGATAAAGGAGATAAAATGTAACAGTAACGGCCTTATACCAGAGAATGTGCAGCTTAGAGTCATTTGTGACGTGAACAACCCTCTGCTGGGTAAAAATGGTGCAACTTATGTTTATGGACCTCAAAAAGGGGCAGATGAGAAGATGCTGCAAGCTCTGGAATATGGGATGGAGAACTATGTAAAATCTAACCAACCTAAGGAAATTTATGCCTTAACACCTGGTGCAGGTGCAGCCGGGGGAGTGGGGTTTGCTTGTGTTGCCTACCTTGGTGCTACACTTATAGGGGGGTGGAAATTTTTTGCAGAGCTTACCCAATTGGAAGAAAATATCAAATGGGCAGATATAATAATTACCGGAGAAGGGAGTATTGACTCCCAAAGTCTGCAAGGTAAGGTTATAGATGGTGTTCTTACCATTGCCAATAAATACAATAAAAAAGTGGCAGCCTTTTGCGGTATTTCCTCCCTCTCCAAAGAGGATTCACAAATACTCAAATGCTACCAGTTGGTTTCAATAGAAAATGATATTGAAAAATGTATAAGCAATGCAGACAATCTGCTTGAGGAGCTGGCATTTAAGGCAACCAATGAGTTACTGGATTAGACAGTAACCATTGTTGCGCCATAACCATACTCTTTAAAAGATGCATCCTGCCATTTGCATCCGCTGTATTTGTTCTTGAGTTCTGTAAGAATTGCTTTTCTGAGTACTCCGTCACCTTTACCGTGGATAAAAATTATTTTCTGTCCCCGTTTTGACAAAGCTGTTAGCATAGCCTCATTAAACTTATCAAGCTGGTATTTTAAAATTGAGGTATTATCCATCCCTGCTGTTGTCTCCAGCAATGCACTTGCGTGCAAATCTACCTCCATTATACCCTGAGCATTTATTGTAATGAGAGCTTTATCCTCCATAGAGGCCCTTTTATGGGAGTTGCTTGGCAAATCTATCCATTTACCATTTATAAATGCCCTGTGCTGGTTCTTTGGTGGCTGCACAGCGGGTTTTGCCTCCCCCTCAAACTTCTCTTTAAGAATCTTTTTAAAATCCTCTGCCTGAGCAGATTCATCCAAAGGAAGTTCCTTTATATTCTCATTTACAACTGAAACTACATACCCCTTTTCGCTTATATATTCATTTTCTTTAAATGAGCCATCTTTAAGCAAGTTTAATGGATCCAATATAAACTCTTTTTCAATAACTGGTTTTAAGGCATGCTTTTGCATATTGCTCAAACCAGAAGATCTTTTAAAAGGGATTATTCTAACAAGAACTTTTTTAGATCCGTCATTAAGCTCCTGCCTGTCAAATTGAAACAATTGCTGTTTCTGATATGGGATAATTTCGCCCGCATAACGGGTAACAAAACTGGTATCGTATTTTTTTGTATACGTTACCAATATTGAAAAATTGCACTCATTGGCAAGGGTACAGCAATAGCCATCCCTTGCCTTTGTATAGATAAGTGCAATATTTAATTTTTCTCCATCTTTTGTCTGAATAGATGCATTCTCTTTGGCCGTAACATTTTCTTCTACAACAACACACTCATTTTGCGGCATAGGTATCTCAAAGCCATCCTCATCCTGTATTGTAGCCCAGCCTTTTTTTGTAAAGCCCACTACAATACCCCCACCAGTCTGGTTTAGAAACCTTACTCTATCACCTATTCTCATACAGATTACTCCTCTTTTTTAGCTGTGCTCACCAAGAACAACTCATCCATTTGTGCATTATCAATTCTGCTTGGAGCATCAAGCATCACATCTCTACCCATATTGTTTTTAGGGAATGCAATATAATCTCTGATTGTCTCCTGACCACCAAACAATGAACAGAAACGGTCAAATCCAAATGCAAGACCACCATGAGGAGGTGCACCATATTTGAATGCATTTATAATAAATCCAAAACGATATTCTGCATCCTCTTTGCTAAAGCCAAGAACCTCAAACATACGCTCCTGAACTTTAGAATCGTGAATTCTTATAGAACCACCACCTACTTCTGTTCCATTTAGCACAAAGTCATATGCATTGGCATTAACCTGCTCAAGATCCTCTTTTTTGTCACTAAAGAATTTATCCATATCCTCTGGTTTTGGAGAGG
>CALCUQ010000193.1 GCA_937906795.1 uncultured Bacteroidales bacterium
TTTAAGTTTAGTATTTTCAATAAACATCAAAGGTACTATTTTTGCAACAAATTAGGTAGACATACAAGTAAAAAATACCATTGGAACATAAAAAAAATATATATATCCTCTTGTTTTTGATATCTGCCATGCTTGTATCATGGCCAGGTTTTGCCCAACATAAAAAAGCAAAGCAACCCATAACTATGGGATACAAGGTTGAAAAGGGGGATACAATATTTTTGGACAAGATAAATCCGGCATATATATATTATGTGCCAAAAGACTGGAGAAAGCACAAAAACTGGAGAGAGCACTACAGAGTTGTATACAATTTTAACAAGGTGTATCCATACGTTCTCAAAGCAAAAGCAATTATAAAAGATGCAGACAGCACATTAGCCCACTCCAACTTTACCGCAATGCAAAGAGAGAAATACCTTAAACAATATGAAAAAAGGCTGTTCAAAGAGTTTGAAGAGCCTTTGAAAAAACTTACCATCAATCAGGGGAAACTGCTGCTCAAACTGCTCGACAGAGAAGTGGGTATCTCATCATACTATATAATAAAGAATTATCGGGGAGCAGTAACAGCCGGATTCTGGCAAGGCATTGCAAAACTTTTTGGATCTGACCTAAAAAAACAATACGACAGGTTTGGAGAAGACAAACACGTTGAAGAGCTGATCAAAATGTGGAACAACGGCAGTTTTTACTACTTGTATTTTTCAATATATGGCAAGCCTGCCTATTGATATAATTTACGCTCTATAGTTTTGCCATCAAAGACAAAGTAGTCACAATTGTGAATCCATTCACCCAGCAACAACAACTCTCCACCCTCCTTAAGGTTCATCCTTACAGGATAATGGAAGTGACCATATATAAAATAATCCACTTTATTGTCTCTTGCCATATTAATTCCATTGGAGTACTTCACAATCCTTTCGTCCTCTCCCTTCCACTGCCAAGAACTGCTTTGGTGTGTAAGTCTGTTGTGTCTGCTCCACCATTTTCCAAATCCAAACGCCCACCTGGGATGAATTGTACTGAACATTATCTGTAAAAATCTGCATTTGAAGATTCCGTTCATAAACTTATACCCCCAATCACCATCTCCAAGTCCATCCCCATGCCCAAGGCAAAATGTTTTTCCCTCTATATCTGCAATGTACGGCTGATGAAGAAGCTTTACACCTACCTCATTCTGAAGATAACTGTATGTCCAGATATCATGGTTTCCATTAAAGAAATAAACCTCAACACCTTTATCAATTAATGAGGCCAACGCTCCCAGCACCCTTGTGTACCCTTTAGGTATCACATGTTTATATTCATACCAGAAATCAAAAATATCTCCCAAAAGATAAATTGCCTTTGTATTCTGCGGCAAAGTGTTCAAAAACTCTGCAAATTTGGCCTCTCTGCAAACCGGATCCATATAATCCAGTCCCAGATGCACATCAGAGACAAAATAGTAGAGTTTTTTATCCATTATTACAAATTACAGAACCAGGCACAAAATACCTGCAATTACACAATATATTGAGAACCACCAAAGTCTGGCTTTTTTTACCAGATTAATCATTAAAGTACAAGCAAAAAGTCCAGATATAAAGGCAGATAAAAATCCAAGGAACAATGGCAATGCTGCTATTCCCGACGAAGATCCGGAAAATTCTCCGCCAACAAGTTCAAGAAAAGCCTCCCCAAGAATTGGAATCAAAACCATAAGGAATGAGAATTGAGCCACAGAACTCTTCTTAACACCGCATAACAGACCGGTAGAAATGGTTGTACCAGAACGTGAAAGGCCAGGCAACACTGCAATTGCCTGTGCAATACCTATAATAATGGCATCCTTATATGTTACCTCATGCCCACTTTCCTTATTTTCTTTTGCAGCTTTTTGGGCTTGCTTCTTTGAAAGATATTCACTAAGCGCAAGCAAAAAGGCTGTTACAAGCAACATACATCCAACAACAACAAGTCCCTCACCAAAAATTGCCTCAACATAATCTTTAAAGAAAACCCCAATAATGAAAACCGGAATCATGGATACACCTATTTTAAAGATATAATCCTTTTCTGCATTCATTTTTAGGTTAAAGAACCCTATAATCAATTTAAGAATCTCTTTTCTGAAAGCTACAATTGTACTCAACACAGTTGCCGCATGAACAGCTACCTCAAAACTCAAATTGGAAGTTTCAATTCCAAATAAAGATTTGGCAATAGTAAGATGTCCGCTGCTGCTTACTGGCAAAAACTCAGTAAGACCCTGAACCAACCCTAATAAAATTGCTTCTAACTCACTCATTATTTATCCTCTTTTTTTGATTTTTTAACATACATAATTCCCCAGATTATTTCAGCTATCCCAGCCAATATAACAACAGGAGCTACTACAGTTCTTCTAAAACTGAACATTTCTGGGTTGAATACATTTGGGTCATCACTCCCACCACCAGCCATTAGCACATACCCAAGAACCATAATAACAAATCCAATAATTATATAAAGGATATTTTTATATGGCAACGCAAATTTTGAATCATCTATTTTAACTTTCTGTTTCATATACTTGCCTATTTAATAATATAAATCATCATTATTTAAAGAAACCAGTTTGTTTATTACAAACAATGTGCTTATCCAACATATAACAGCACCCAAAACCACTACACCTCCAAGCACATATGCAACAAGTTCCATATCAAACACTGTAAAAAGTTCCCCAAATTCATTCCTCAGCAAATGCAGAATGCCCAACAGGTATATTACAGCCAATAGTCCCGACAAAATTCCTTGGAATATTGACTTCCATAAGAAAGGTGCCCTTATGAACCCTCTCGTTGCACCAACAAGTCTCATAGTATAGATTGAGAACCTTTTTGAGTAGACATTAAGCCTTACAGTATTGTTAATTAGAACAAATGATATAAAAGTCAATAACAAAATAAATACCAGAAATATAATACCTATTTTCTCTATATTTCTGTTAAGCGCTTCAACAATTGAATGCTGGTAAGAAACCTCCTCAACACCTTTTAACTCCAGCAACTTCTTTTGCAGACAAGAGAGGCTGTCGGCCGAAAAATACTCTGCCTTTACATTCAACTCAATTGAAACCGGAACAGGATTGATATTAAAAGCCTTGATGCTTTCGAACTGTTCATCTGTAATATCAC
>CALCUQ010000194.1 GCA_937906795.1 uncultured Bacteroidales bacterium
CTCATTGTTTGTACCGAAAGTAATATCAGCCCTATATGCAGCCTTGCGCTGCTCCGAACTTGGCTGGTACTTGTCTATGCAATCTACCTTAAGGCCATGGAACTGATAAAGAGGGCCCATCCACTCGGAGTCACGTTTTGACAGATAGTCATTCACAGTAACCACATGAACACCCTTTCCAGCAAGTGCATTCAGGAATACCGGCAATGTAGCCACCAAAGTTTTACCCTCACCGGTTGCCATCTCCGCAATTTTTCCCTGATGAAGAACAATACCGCCAATTAGCTGTACATCATAATGAACCATATCCCAGGTAATCATATTTCCACCAGCCATCCAGCTGTTTTTCCACACTGCAGTACTGCCCTCAATGGTAACAAAATCAGATTTTGTACTGAACTCTCTGTCCATATCATTTGCAGTAACGCAAATCTGCGCATTCTCTTTAAATCTTCTTGCAGTAGATTTCATTATTGCAAAAGCCTCTGGTAGAATCTGATTCAACACTTGCTCAATCTGCTCATCTATTTTTTTGGTAAGTTTGTCAACCTCAGTTGCAATACTCTCTTTCTTTTCTGGAGCAAGAGTCAAATCCTCCAATTGAGCTCTAAGCTCTTTTTTCTTAGTTTCATTTGCAGAAATAGTATCTGCAATAACTTTTTTAAGTTTTTGTGAGTATTCTCTTAACTGATCATCTGACAATTTGTCAATCTTTTCATACTCAGCCAATGTTTTATCCAATATTGGCTTAATCTGCTTTAAATCTCTATCCGACTTTGAACCAAAAAGCTTCTTTAAAAGTCCTGAAAATGAACCCATTCTATATATTAATTTAATTATTGTTATCTTTGTCTGCAAATTGTTGCTCCTTAAAATGCAATAATCATGCAGTTTAATTAAAATCAACCTACAAATATAAATAATTTATATTGAAACACCACATCATAACATCTGCCGACGGCTCAAACACTCTAAAATTGGAGGATTTTGACGAATGCTACCATTCAAGCAATGGGGCATACAGTGAATCGGTGCATATATATGTAAAAAATGGAGTGGAATTTTTGTCGGCCGACAAAACTCTTAACATTTATGACATAGGGTTTGGGACAGCTCTAAACTGCCTGACAACTCTTTTATGGCAGCAGGAGAGGGTTCTAAAAGGGCTCCCTTTTCCAACAATCCATTTCAACGGAATTGAAAAATACCCTATAGAAATACAGGAAGCGGTTTTGCTCAATTTTCCAGATATGGTAATCAGACAATACAGCAACTGCCAGTTTGAATATGACACCATTAAAGAGTGGTTTTATAAAATGCACAGTTGCAAATGGGAAGAAGAAATAATGCTTGCTCCTTATTTTTATTTGACAAAACACAATGGGGATATTACAACTTGCAGCTGGGATTATTTTTCAAACAATAAATTTCCAGAGAGCAAATCTGTTGTGTTTTATGATACATTCTCCCCTGCAACACAACCTCAGCTATGGGATATTGAGATATTCAGGAACATTTACAAGGGATGCAGCAAAGGTTCATTACTGCTTACATACTGCAGTAAAGGTACTGTAAAACAAAATCTCAGAGAAGCTGGATTTACAGTTGAAAGGCTACAGGGACCTCCAGGGAAAAGGCATATTATAAGAAGATCTCCTCTTACTCCGCTGCCGATACCCCGGTCATTGATTACAACTCT
>CALCUQ010000195.1 GCA_937906795.1 uncultured Bacteroidales bacterium
ATACAGTCCCTACTATAACCAAACTATTGCCCTTATCAATAGATATGATAACTATAACCAGAAAATTAAGGTTAAATATCTTGACAGACAGGGGAATGAGATTATTGAGGAGTTTGAGGGGTTTGCTTGCAGAATGGTGCAACATGAGATGGATCATCTTATTGGAAAAATGTTTGTTGACAGGGCTTCTGCAATCAGAAAAAAGATGATTTCTGCAAAATTGAACAATATTGCAAGCGGAAAGGTTCATCCACATTATAAATGTGTTAAGAAGTTGAATAAAAAGAAATAGTTATGGGCGCATTTCACGCATATGATATAAGAGGTATCTATAACCAGGATTTTGACAAGCATCTGGTTTATAAGGTGGGTTATTTCTTGCCTGAACTTTTGGGTGCAGATACTGTACTTGTGGGAAGAGATGTAAGGGAGTCGTCGGATGAGATAAGGGAATATTTGCTTAAAGGTATTACTGATGCCGGGGCAAATGTGGTTGATATGGGTCTTTCAACCACTCCAATGGTGTATTGGGCTACTGCAAAATATGGCTATAAAGCTTCTGTACAGATTACTGCATCTCATAATCCAAGGGAGTACAATGGATTAAAGGTTTCCAGGGAAAATGCATTGCCTGTTGGGCTGGATACAGGTCTTGGACAGATAAAAGAGTGGATTGAGTCTGAAAGAGAGTGTTTGCCATCTCTTACAAAAGGTGTGGTTGAGACGGTTGATTATAAAGACGAGTATATCAAATTCCAGATGCAGTACAAAAAGGATTATTCTAATCTTAAGATAGGAGTTGATATCTCTAATGGTATGGCAGGATTGCTTATTAAGGATATTTTGGGAGAGGCAAAACAGGGTGAACTGTATTATATTTTTGACCAGTTGGATGGAACTTTTCCAAATCACGAAGCAAATCCGCTTATTCCAAGCAATACTTTGGATTTGAGAAATCTTGTAAGCGAGCACAAATGTGATATTGGAGTGATATATGACGGTGATGCAGACAGAGTAATGTTTGTTGATGAAAACAGCAGATTTATTTCACCAGATCTGATGATTGCTCTAATGGGACATTATTGGTTGGAAGAGAGAGGTTTTAAAGGGAAAGTGATACAGGATATAAGAAGTTCAAAAGCTGTTGGAGAGTATCTTTCTTCTATGGGAGGAGAGATGTATACATGGAAAGTGGGAAGAGCTTTTGCTGCTCATAAGTTGCGTGAAATTGATGGTGTTTATGGAGGAGAACTTGCAGGCCACTATTATTTTAAGGAGTTTTTCTATTCAGACAGTGGAATAATGGCTTCTCTTATAATATTAGGTATAGTTGCCTCTCTTAAGTCTAAAGGGATCAAATTGTCTGAAGCAATTGCAAAAATTGAAAAGTACAGGAATTCCGGGGAGATCAATTTTAAAATTGAAAAAAAGAGGGAGGCTATGGATGCTGTAAGAGATTATTTCACCAGTGTTGAAACTCCTGTAAAATCTATGGATTTTGATGGCTACAGAGTTGAGTTCCCAGATTGGTGGTTTAATATAAGACCTTCAAATACAGAGCCATACCTTAGGTTTTTGGCAGAGGCTACAACAGATGAACTTTTAAATGAAAAAGTTGCCAAAGTTAGAGAGATTGTGGCGTCACTTGCCTGAAATCTTCACCGATAAACAATTAGAGGCTGCCCCTTGGCAGCCTCTTTTGCGTTAGTTTCTTATAATACATCCAGCAATCTTTCCAAATGGATCCCGTGTGATCCTTTAAGTAGGATGTTGTATCCTTTTACATGGTTTTGCTGCAGATATTCCCTTAGATTGACTGAGTTGTTGAACAACATTATATCAGATGCTGTTATCTGTTTCTGCTCAACAAGGGTATTGTATGCACAAGAGAACTCTTTTCCAACTAGGAATATTTTGCTTGCCCCAACTTCAACAGCAAGTTTTATTATGCTTTCATGTTCTTGTTGAGAATCATCTCCCAACTCAAGCATATCTCCTAGAATAAGAAATTTGGATTCCATTTTCAGTTGTCCAAAATTCTCCAAAGATGCTTTCATACTTGTAGGATTGGCGTTATATGCATCTACAATAAGAGTGTTGTTTGGGGTTTTTGTCATTTGAGACCTGTTGTTTGACGGGGTGTAATTGGAAATGGCCATTACAGCATCGGCTGTTGGAATATCAAGATACCCCGATACGCACAATGCGGCCAGCACATTGTCTATATTGTAATTGCCAATAAGGTGAGTGTTGATTATTATCTCACCTGGTCCTGTGTTGTTGCATACATCCATTACGCAAGGATTAGGTATTATAACCCTTAAGAAAGGACTTCCGTTTTCATCTATAATTATTCTTGCACTGTCATTCTTAATGCCATATGGAACAATCTGCAGATTTGGCCTAGCCTGTATCATTTCCATTAAATATGGATTGTCAATGTTTACAAAGGCTATCTTCTTGTGTTCCATAAGGTTGTCATACAATTCGCCTTTTGTTTTCATTACTCCTTCCAACGATCCAAATCCCTGCAAATGGGCTTTGCCAACATTTGTTATAAGGCCAAAACTTGGGCATACAAGTTTTACAAGGGTTTCAATTTCACCTGGGTTGCTTGCTCCCATTTCTATTACTGCAACCTGAGTCTCTTTATTTATTCTCAATAGTGTAAGAGGTACACCAATATGATTGTTAAGGTTTCCTTGGGTATAAACAACATTGTATTTGGTTTGCAGAACAGCCGCAATAAGTTCTTTAGTGGTAGTTTTACCATTTGTTCCTGTAATTGCAATAACAGGAATTTTGTGTTTTAGTCTGTGAAATCTTGATATTTGCTGTAATGTTTCCAATACATTTTCTACCAGAATAACCCTCTTTTGATCCTGCGCCTCTACAGTCTGTTCGTCTACAACGGCATACATGGCTCCTTGTTCTAATGCGGCAAGAGCAAAGTTGTTTCCATTGAATGTTTCACCTTTAAGGGCAAAAAATGTGCAATTTTCTGTAATGCTTCTGGTGTCTGTGCATACTCCACCAGATTGAATGTATAAATTGTAAATTTCCTCTATCTGTAGTCCTTTCATAATCTATAGAAGCATCTTAACCACCAATTCTTTTTTGTCTATATAATTAGGGAATTTGAATTTAGGCATTCCTAGAGCCATACCTGCATGGATTGTGCCATTTATACCAAGCATTTTTGCAAGTTCGTCCTTTTTATCCTGCCTTATTGCAGTGCACACAAATCCGGTATAAAACTGGCTTATTCCCAGTGTTTGAGCCATTAGCGAGCCATTCTGATATGCCAGGTTAGCATCATCCCTGCCAAATTTGTTCTCTTTGGGAGTGTGTATAAAAATTACGGCTGTTGCACCTCTGAGTATCAGGTCATTGCCTTTGGCAAATTCATCCCTCATACTCCTGAATTTAGGGACATATCTGTAAACACCAGGCATTATGGCCTTTAATATTGGTTTTAGCAAAGGATTTGTGAGTTTCTTCTCTAATTTGGCAAATATTTTTAGCGTATATGCACTAATATTGTGTAGAGTCTCTTTATTGGTTACAAGGGTAAATTCAACTTGCTGCAAATTGCTTGCAGTTGGAGCCCTGTGCGCAGCCTCAAGAACTTTCTTTAGCAAATCCAGAGGAATCTCTTCTTTTGAAAATGCTCTGTTGGATCTTCTGCTGTTTATAAGAAGTTCCATTTGCTCGGCCGACGGATAATTCTCCCATTGTATCTGATGTACCTTTTCTTTAGGGAATACAGAGTGTTCAACTGCACCAGCAGGACAGGCTGCAACGCAATGGCCGCATTTGATACAATCTGTTACAGTGCAAAGTTTGATACCCTCTTGAGATTCTCTCATTACAAGCAAACCCATCCTCATCCCGAGAAAGAGAATATGTTAGACAATCCTTTATGCATGCTCCGCATTTTATACATTTTTCGCTGTTTATTTTAAGCGTAAAATCGGTTGCTGTCATATAACTTCCACTATTTTGTGCCAGTAGAACCAAATCCACCGGTTCCTCTGTCTGTTTCACTCAATACTTCTACCTCTTCCCACTCTATCTTTTCAAATTTGGCAATTACCATTTGTGCAATTCTTTCGCCTGGATTAATGGTGAATTTTTCTTTTGACAGATTTACAAGGATAACTTTTATTTCACCTCTGTAATCTGCATCAATTGTACCGGGACTATTGCAAACAGAAATACCATGTTTGGCAGCAAGACCGCTTCTTGGTCTTATCTGGGCTTCATATCCTTGAGGAAGTTCAATATATATTCCGGTTGGAACCATAGCTCTTTCCAAAGAGTCAAGTTCAACAGGTTGGGTGATGCTTGCTTTCAAATCCATACCTGCAGACAATTCAGTAGCATAGAATGGCAATTGAAAACCACTTTTGTTAACTATCTTTACTTTCATAAAACAGTAAGTGTATATTATTTATATTTGTTTGATCTTTTTTAACCCTCCACTTATCTTAAGAGCAGCTGCAAGGTAACCCAAAATAAATAGAGTATTTACAATAATTTTAGGGATAAGGCTCAATTCCAATAAGTTGCAAAGTGTTTGAGCAACAATGAAAATAAGCAGTGCTACAAATATATATTTGCATATCTGTTTCCAGTTGTATGGGATTGGGTAGTGCTTGTTGCCAAGATAAAGGCTATATAGCAACATTGCAAGTCCACTCAAAACATGTGCAGCAACAGATGCCCAATATGAGAATATTGGCATAAAGATGGTATTTGTTATTACGGTTACAGCCAAACCGCTTAATGTTATTGATATGGCATATTTTGTTTGTCCGCTCAATTTGTACCACATTGACACATTGAACAGAATGCCTAATATCATATAGGAGATGAGCATAAAAGGAACAGTACCTATTGCACCTCTGAAATCTTTGCCCAGAATAAGTCCTATTATATCTATATACATTACTACACCAAGAAATATAAGCATACAGAATGCGGTAAAGTATTCCATAACTTTTGCCAGCAACTCTTTGTTTTTTCCTCGGGAGAAAAAGAATGGCTCGGCTGCATATCTGAACATCTGAATGAAAAGATTCATTATTACGGCAAGTTTTACAGCTGCTTGGTATTCTCCCAGATCTTCTCTCCATACAACATTCTCAGGAGCAAAAAATCTGAACAGCAATCTGTCAAATCCTTCGTTAATAATACCCGGCAATCCGGCAATCATAAGAGGAAGGGAATAAACCATCATTTGTTTGAACAGTTTTTTGCTGAATTTTATTTCAAATGAAAACAGCTGTGGTATAAACAATAATGTGCATACCACGCAGCTTAAAAATACTGCAAAGATTATGTATGAAAAATCAAGTGTTGCCGGTATAAAGTTAAGCAAAATGGAGTCTGGATTTTGGGCAAGATATCCCGGAACAACAAAAAACAGCAATAAATTGAATCCAAGTTCACTCAAAATCTTTATGGTTTTAAAGATGGCAAACCTTAGGGCTTTCTGCTCAAATCTCAGTTTTGCAAACAGGATGGCTGTAACCGAGTCCAATGCCAGAATTGCTCCAACATAGATTATCATTTTTGAATATCCGTTGTATCCCATTGCATTTGCTATAGGGGTGGAAAATATTGCAGTTATTCCAAAAAATGCAAGGGCTGTTGCAAATACTGTAATCAGTGCGGTTGAAAAGGGTTTGTTGCTCTCCTGTAAATTATTGTTTGCAAACTTGAAGCATCCTGTTTCAAGTCCTAGAACCAGCACAACCTGCAGCACTGCTATATATGACATTATTTCTGAGTATGAGCCATACTCGTCCAATGTAAGGACTCTTGTATATATGGGGACAAAGAAGAAATTTATTATCCTTGCCAATATTGTACTCATGCCATAAATGGCTGTTTCTCCAGCTAATTTCTTTAATACTCCCATTATAGATTCTGCTTGGTGTAATTAGTCTTCAAAGGTATAAATTATTTCTGTATAAATTCTTGTGCTTTTTTATTTTCTGCCCGGTAGATTTTTTAAAAAACTCTCTACAATATTTATTACTTTTGTAAAGTGATTTGAAATATTAACTAAAAAGTATCAGATATGAAATTAAGAGTATTAAGTATTGTTGCAATTGCTTCTGTTGCACTTTTTGCTTGTAAAAGTGGTTCAAAAGGTACAGATGCTCCAGCACCTGCACCACAGCCTAAGGTTGAATCTACATTGGCATTTTGTCCGGATTCTCTGGGTGAGGAGCCTGTTTTTGATATTGTGACTACAAAAGGAACCATAAGAATCAAACTTTACAAAGAGACTCCTTTGCACAGAGACAACTTTGTAAAATTGGCTTCAAAGAGATTTTATGACAATATTCTGTTCCACAGAGTCATTAAAGATTTTATGATTCAAGTTGGTGACCCTTATACAAAAGATTCCTCAAAAGATCCTAAATTGTATGGCACTGGTGGTCCTGGATATACCGTTCCTGCAGAGATACTTCCACAGTTCAACCATAAGAAAGGTGCTTTGGCTGCGGCAAGAAAGGGTGATAAGGCCAATCCAAACAAAGAGTCGTCGGGAAGCCAATTCTATATTGTGCATGATGCTGCAACTTGTGCCCAACTTGATGGACAATATACTGTTTTTGGAGAGACACTGGAGGGCTTTGATGTTATAGATGCTATTGCTAATGTTGAGGTTAAACTTCCTAAGAACCTTCCATTGGAGCCAATTAAGGTTATTAGCATATTACCGGCTGAGTAGAATAAAAAAACTTTGTAGTTTGAAAAAAAGCACATATATTTGCACGCCTTTTCTCGAGAAGATAAGGAAGTTGTAAAAAGTATTTATTTTTAAACTCACAGTTATGTCTGTAAAAATTAGATTGGCTCGCCACGGTAAAAAGAACTACTCTTTTTATCATATTGTAGTGGCTGACAGCAGAGCACCACGTGATGGTCGCTTTATTGAACTTATTGGAACTTACAATCCAAACACTAACCCTGCATCTATCACTCTTAACAATGAGAGAGCTCTTCAATGGTTAGGTAATGGTGCACAACCAACTGACACTTGTAGAAGAATCCTTTCATACAAAGGTGTGCTTCTTAAAAAACACCTTCTAGAGGGTGTAAAGAAAGGTGCTCTTACTCTTGAGCAAGCTGAGGCTAAATACCAAGCTTGGGTAGCAGAGAAAGAGGCTAAGATCAGCAACAAAAAAGTTTCTCTTGCACAAAATGCAAGTGCTGCTAAAAAAGCAGCTCTAGAGGCTGAGGCTAAAGTTAATGCTGATAGAGCAGCTGAGCTTGCAAAGAAAAAAGCAGAGGCTGAGGCTGCAGCTAAAGCAGCAGCAGAGGCAGAGGCTAACGAGCAGGCAGAGGCTCCAGCAGCTGAGGAAACAACTGAGGCTTAATTACAATGTTGCGCACAGTAGCAGATAGAGATTTGTTGCCAGTAGCGCAAATTGTGAAATCTTACGATACAAAGGGTGAGGTTGTAATAAGATTGACCTCTTCTGTGTTTGAAGATTATAACTTTAAAGAACCGGTGTACCTGTTTTTTGACGGGTTGCCGGTTCCTTTTTTTATTACCAGTTATAAAGAAAGGGGTGCCACTGGTGCACTGGTCAAGTTTGAAACAATTACAGATTTGCCTCATGCTACAGAATTGCTTAAGAAGCAGATTTTTGTAGATAAGAATACGGTTGAGCCTGAGCAGATTGAGCAGGATGACGATGCAGCTATGGCAGCATTCCTTACTGGTTTTGAACTTCTTGACCAAGATGGGGTATCTG
>CALCUQ010000196.1 GCA_937906795.1 uncultured Bacteroidales bacterium
GGTGAGAATATCATCAAGTTCTTGACTGACTACCGTATGGAGAAAGCAAAGCAGCTTCTGGATGAAGGAACTTTGAAAATTGTTCAGATTGCAAAGCAATGCGGATATGATAATCAGTCCTACTTCAATCGCCTCTTTAAGAATGCGTATGGCATGACGCCGAAACAATATAGGGAGAAAAAATAATGGCTGATAAAAAGAAACGTGGATCCCACCTGCGCATACGCACAAAGCTGGTCATTTACTTTTCTATTTTACTGGCAATTCCTATCTTAATCCTGGGCTTCTATACTTACCATCAATCGAAAGAGAATTTCGAGCGACAAAGTATAATTACTATTGAAAATAACCTTTCCGGTATTCTAAACGAGATGGAAGCCCGGTCTGCAAGAGAAGCAACCTCCAAATAATCCGGCATAAGAGCATCCATCAACTCCATTGTGGCATCTGACAGATACTGCTCTCTGTTTCCAAGATTACTGCCCAGTAAAATATAAACTCTGTACATAGCCTACAACAATCCTAATTCCAACATTGCAGCCTCACTCATTCTGCTTTTATCCCACTCTGGCTCAAAAACCAGCTCCAATGCAGCATCCGTTACACCAGGAACATCTTTTACAGCCTCTATAACATCCTCCACCAGCTGATCTGCCATAGGACAGTTTGGAGCGGTAAGAGTCATTGTTATAAAAACTTTATGGTCATCATCTATTTTAAGGTCATAAATAAGGCCCAAATCATAAATATTTACAGATATTTCCGGGTCATATACTTGTCTTAAAGCTCTAACCACATCTCTTAAAACACTCTCTTTATTCATGCTCATTTTATTTATGTCCAAATACTATCCTTTATACGCCATTGCGTAAATCTTAATCTGTTTAATCATTGAAACCAGGCCATTTGCCCTTGTTGGCGAAAGATTTTCCTGAAGTCCTATCTTACCAATAAACGACAATTCATTATCAAGAATATCTGCAGGAGTCTGGCCATTGTACACCCTTATGAGTAAAGATATTATCCCTTTTGTTATAATGGCATCACTGTCTGCTGCAAAATAAAGTTTCCCATCTTCTATTTTACAGCTGAGCCATACTCTGCTCTGACACCCTTTAATAAGATTAGCCTCTACCTTCTCACTCTCCTGTATGGTTGGAACACTTTTGCCCAATTCTATTATATATTCATATTTGTCCATCCAGTCATCAAAGATGGCAAATTCTTCTATTATCTGATTTTCAATCTCTTTAATTGTCATAATCTATATCTTCTATTTATCTTAACATATTTGCTGCCCTGGTAAGACACTTAATGAAATACTGTGCCTCCTGCAAGGTGTTATATGGCAGAAAAGATGCTCTTACCATACTTGTAACGCCAAATCTCTGCATAAGCGGCTCGCAACACATAAATCCGGTACGCACTGCAATACCCATTTTATCGAGCAATTGTGCCAAATCAGAAGGAAAACATCCCTCTATATTAAATGAAAACAGAGGAATCTTATTGTCTGCCGTTCCATACAATGTACATCCTTCTATCTCATTTAGAGCTGTAGTCATATATTCAATGATTCTCTCCTCTTCCTCTCTTACAGCCTGTCCAATCTCACCCTCTTTAAGCCATTTGGCAAAATCAAGTGCCGGCTTTAATGAAGCTTGTCCAACAAAGTGAGGGGTACCAGCTTCGAATTTAAGTGGAAGCGGAGCATAAGTTGTTTTTGCAAATGTTACAGTATCAACCATATCCCCTCCTCCCATATATGGAGGCATTGCATCCAACAGTTCTCTCTTGCCATAAAGGATACCGGTTCCGGTTGCAGCATAAATCTTATGCCCTGAGAAAACATAAAAATCGCAATCCATATCTTGCACATCCACATCTGCATGCACAATTCCCTGAGCTCCATCAACCAACACAGGAATATTGTATTTATGTGCTTTTTGTATAATCTCCTTAACCGGATTGATTAGTCCAAGAACATTAGAAATATGCTCAACTGCTACAATCCTAACTTTATCATCAAGCAATTTTTCATACTCCTGCAAATCCAACTGCCCATTATCCTTTACAGGAATCACCTTTAACTGAGCGCCAGCCATCTGACATGCCAACTGCCAAGGAACAATATTGGAATGATGAGAATCACCAGATACAATAACAGAATCACCCTGTTTGAGAAATCTTCTGCAAAAACTGCTTGCTACAAGATTTATTGAAGCTGTTGTTCCACTTGTAAAAATCACACACTCCTTACTGGGCGCATTTATGAATTCTCTCACCCTCTCTCTTGCCCCCTCGTACAACACTGTTGCATCATCACTCAATTTATGCATGGCCCTGTGCACATTTGCATTTGTCCCGCCATACATCTTCTCCAGCAAATCCAGCACCGCCTGCGGCTTCTGAGAAGTAGCAGCATTATCCAAATAAACCAGACTTTTGCCATACACTTGCTGGCTTAACGCAGGGAAATTTTCTCTTATTTGTTCTATACAACCCATAATAACCCAATTAACGACACAAAAATATAAACTTAAAACATAAAATTGATAAATTTGTGAAATATTACACTAGTTTTTAATAGAATATGTACGATTATATAAAGGGAGAACTTGTTGAAACATCCCCAACAGAAGCAGTTATTGAAAATAATGGCATAGGATACAAATTGCAGATATCACTCCAGACCTTTGCAGATATCCAAAACCTTAAAGAAACAAAACTATACATATACCACCACGTTAGAGAAGATGTAGAATTATTCTACGGATTTTCATCTAAAGAAGAACGCGGCGTATTTACCATGCTTATAGACGTTAACGGCATTGGGCCAAATACAGCCAGAATGATGCTATCATCCCTTAATAGCCAGGAAATCAAAACAGCAATTCTACAAGGAGATGTAAACAAAATAAAATCCATTAAAGGAATTGGAATCAAAACCGCCCAAAGAGTTATAATTGATTTGAAGGATAAGATTGGAAAAGTAGAAAACAGTGACACAGCAGCAGAGCTGTTTGTACAACCTGCAGTATCTCCTATTGCATCAGAAGCCCTTTCTGCCCTTGTTCTACTTGGATTCAATAAATCTTCTGCCGACAAAGTGGTAAAAGCAATCCTTAAAGAGGAACCAGCCTGTACACTGGAAAATCTTATTAAATTGTCTCTAAAAAGATTATAAGTTTAAATTATTTTAATACTTTTGTAAAAAACATTAAAAACACAAATACCATGAATTTTCCATCAAATTTAAAGTACTCTAGCGACCACGAGTGGGTTAAAGTAGAGGGTAATATTGCAACTATCGGTATTACAGATTTCGCTCAAAGTGAGCTTGGTGATATTGTTTTTGTTGACATCACAACTTTAGACGAAGAACTTGCAGCAGGTGAGGTTTTTGGTTCTATTGAAGCAGTAAAAACAGTAGCAGACGGCCTAATGCCAGTT
The DNA here is from genome assembly GCA_937906795.1 of uncultured Bacteroidales bacterium. Taxonomy (GTDB): domain Bacteria; phylum Bacteroidota; class Bacteroidia; order Bacteroidales; family UBA932; genus Egerieousia. The sequence goes on from CALCUQ010000196.1 coordinate 3,454, forward strand.
TCTGGTAAAGTTATTGAGGTTAATGAGAATCTTGAGGGTGCTCCTGAGTCTGTAAACTCTGATCCATATGGTGAGGGTTGGATGATTAAAGTAGAAATGAGCAACCCAGCTGAGCTTGACGATCTAATGGATGCAGACGCATACCAAGCAAGCTGCAAATAATTAACAGAAAAAAACAATTAGTTATATATTGATTGTAGGGGCCGGGTCAAAAGTAATTTTGATCCGGTTTTCTTATACATACCATTTTTAAATACAGATTTGTTCCCACTTCAGAAACAGATTTATTGCCGGAACAGTTCCCCTAACACAACCTCTAACACAACAATACAGGAACAGGCAATGTATGAAAGAAATCCCTAGGGGGGCAGGCAATCATTGCAGATGAGCCATAAAATTTCCGTGTGTTTGAACTAATGCTTCATGGTAAATAATCTGGGGGATTTGTGAATAAGCAAATTATGGCTCAAATAAAAACTGCAAGAATTATTGCTGTGCGACAAAGAAATCTATAAAAAGTCTTGGTCCACGCAGACGTGGGGGACCGGTTTGCAATGCAAACTGGTGGTTCTTTTTATAGATTTACTTTGAGCTATTGACTAATTTAGGAATAAACTTTGCATAAATAGATTGAATAAAAGAAAATTATAGTTAAACTTGCGTAATAATCAAGAAAAAAAGACCAAAATGAAAATATCAAGAGTTATATTATTAACAATAATGTTTTGCGGAGTTTGCACCCTAACCCAAGCACAAACAAAATCTGAAACAAAACTCTACAACACAACAAAAACAAAAGGAGACCTAAAAAGTATAAACAAATTCCTTAGCAAATATCCAAACTCAATATACGCCAAAGAAATAACCCAACTAAAAGACTCAATCACCTTTTTTGGCCTAAACAAAAACGACGTACTTGAATACATAAATTTTTGCAAAGAGCATCCGGATTCATACTACTACCAAGCAGCAAACAACAAAATCTCCGAGCTCAATACAAGCAAAATTTCAGACAGCCAGGCTCAAGAAATTACAGCTGATTTTTATGGAGAAAACGCCCCTAAAAAAAGCATCATTAAAAGTGTAAAAAATTTTAACAAAGAAAATATTGTAGTTATATGGGAAGATGGCAAAACAACATATAATATAGAAGTCATTACACAAACCCCAGAGGGCTGGCAAAAGAGCAATAATCTTACAGAGCACAAATATATTTCTGACAACAACCTAAATTTATTTGAATTTGTTGAAAATTGTAAAGTAGTGACAATCAACGGAGAACAGTACATTCAATACAGTTATACCAACAGATCACAACAAGTAGACAAACGCTCAAATCTTACAAACAACAATGCCGAATATGTCATTAACCTGTATTCCATTAATGACAACTCGGTATATAGCGCTATGTACAGTGGACTTACTAACATCAATTCAGTAAGTAAACCATATGATAGTGAAGACTTTATAATATATGGAAAATGTAACGACTCTGCAGCAGGAGGCATATATGCAACCGAACAGATGAAATATCTGTTAAGAGAACTTTCTAAAAACAACAAACTACAACCATTTGACAAAGAGCAATTTATAGTGCAAGAAACTATTCAATGGTGGTACGATAACAACCCTGTTAATGCAAAACAGCTAAAGTTTGGAGCAATAAACAAAGACAACCCTATTGCCAAAGCTTTTGATGCCAGCACACAAAAAGAAAAAGTAGGCAATAAACTTGTAAACTTTTTTGACATTTACAACACAACTGTAATTGTCGCATACGACAGAGCCGACAAGAGCTATACACTAGTATGGTGCGAACCCGTAGCCGTAAAAAAATCAGACGCACAACTGAGTAATCTTTACCAGGACAAACAAAACACTATAGCACTATTCTATTATAAAGGAAATACAGCATACAAGAAAAGAATCAACTTAAACAATAGAACTATATACTAAAGAAAATACTCAAGTTTAGCACATGCTGCATCCCTTGAGTATATCTCTATAAGTGTGTGTTTGTAAATTCAAAAATATATAAAAAATATCATATTCATACATACTTTATACAAAATTTTATGAAACACAGTTTTGGAAGTGACAATCACTCAGGAGTTCATCCTGTAATAATGGATGCAATTGTACAAGAGAATCTCAATTTCAAGAAATCCTATGGAGAAGACACATACACCCTTGGAGTATTGAAATCTATCGAAGAATCTTTAGGCGGAGATTGTACCGCAGTATTTGTATTTAACGGAACCGGTGCCAACGTGATAGCACTCCAATCATTTGTTAGATCATACCAATCCATATTAGCACCAAAAACAGCACATATAAATGTTGATGAATGTGGAGCAGTAGAGAAATTGTCACAATCCAGAATCATTCCAATAAAATGCCAAGGAGGAAAAGTTAAAGCTGAAGATGTACAACTTGAACTGTATGGATATGGAGATCAGCATCACGCTCAACCAAAAATACTATCAATATCACAACCAACAGAACTGGGTACATGCTACACTACAGATGAAATAAAGGAACTTGCTGATTTAATGCATAATAACGGAGGATACCTACATATAGATGGATCTAGAATCTCCAATGCGGCCGCATACATGAATAAAACAATTAAAGAGATTACTGTTGATTGTGGAGCAGATGTATTATCATTTGGCGGTACCAAGAACGGATTATTAATGGGTGAGGCTGTTGTCATTTTCCACCACTCAAACAGTTCTATTAAAGATTTGAATGGACTTCCACTAAATATTCAGAATCTTGAAGCTGCAAAATCTGTCAAATTCCTAAGAAAGCAGACAACACAACTATTCTCTAAAAGCAGGTTTATTGCAGCACAGTTTGAAGCATATTTGAAAGACAATTTTAATATTACACTTGCCAGCCAATCAAATTCAATGGCTCAATACCTGGCAGAATCACTTAAAGGAATATCAGAAATTAAGATATCTCAAAAAGTAGAGAGTAATGCAGTCTTTGCAATAATCCCTAAATGGCTAACCACCGAACTCCAAAAGAAACATTACTTCTATGTTTGGGATGAGAATACAAACGAGGTAAGATGGATGTGCTCATTCAACACAACAAAAGAAGATATAGACACTTTTGTAAAAGACATTAAAGAGTTAACCAAAAAATAAAATTCAATGATTAGACTAGCAACAAAGTCAGACATTGAAGGAATAAAAACCATATTCAAGGAGAGATTCACAACAGATAAAGAATACTTGAATATGGTTTTCTCCTATTTATTTCCAAAATCCAAATGTTATATATACAAGGATAATGAGAAAATATGTTCTACACTTTTTCTCATCCCTATAACATACAACACCCCCTCTAATTCTTATAATGGATACTACTTATATGGAGTTGCCACTCTTAAAACCGAAACAGGAAAAGGTTTGGCAAAAAAGCTATTGAACCATATAAAGGAAATATCAATAAAGGAGAACAAAGATTTTATCATATGCAGACCTGCAGAAGAATCACTCTTTAAATACTACACAAAACTGGGATATTACATACAATTGGCAAAAGTTCCTTTTAAGATCTCCCCTATTATTAGTATGTATCTGTCCTCCCCTAATATAGCCTCCCAATTATTACAAAGCGAAATTTCTCAATATCCCAACCACTTTATGTGGTCACTGGATTTATTGGAATATATGATAACTATTGGAGAAATAGAATCTCACATAAAAACACAAAACTCCAACATCAGTAATTTTCTTCTATTAAACCCACTGAATCCAGAACTCAATCAAATAAACACAATTGAATCTCTTTTCATATTCCCGATGGAATAAAGAACATAAAAAACAAAAGGTGTTCCACGTGGAACACCTAAGAAATTTATTATCTGCCAAAATAAACAAGCAATACAGAAATATCAGCAGGAGAGACTCCAGGAATCCTGGAAGCTTGCGCAATTGTTAAAGGCTGATGTTTTGCAAGTTTTTGTCTACACTCAATAGATAAAGAAGAAACTTTAGAAAAATCAAAATTTTCTGGTATAGAAACATTCTCAAGTTTTAGGATTTTGTCGGCGATTCTTTGCTCCCTCTCAATATATCCTTTATACTTAACTAAAATCTCAACACTCTCCAAAATCTCATTTTTTAATATCGAAGCAGCATCAGCTGTAAATGTTGAATTAAAATCTTTAGGTCTATATGGCAAATCAATAAAATTACTTTCAACCCCATTTGAATTGTCAAAGACAATTGAAATATTTGAAGTAGTTGAAACCCCAGCTGCCTTTGCCGTATACTCTGTTCCACGTGGAACATTACTAAACAATCCTTGAATAGTTACCTGAGGTCTGGAAAGAACATCTGCAACTTTTCTCTTTTGTGTAAGAGGTGAGGAATTAACCGACACCAAATAATCATTAATCTTACTTGGCTCTATTGAGTCATTATACAGACTGTCTAGAATAGTATTAACAGTAGCATACTTCTTTTCTACCAAATCCAATCTGTCGGCCGAGGCCAAACCTAAATTATAACCCAGATGAGTCAATCTGGAATCGGCATTATCTTGTCTTAAAAGAATCCTATACTCTGCTCTGGATGTAAACATTCTATAAGGCTCGTCAACACCTTTTGTAATAAGGTCATCAATTAGAACTCCTATATATGCTTCGTCTCTTTTAAGTATAAACGGATCTTTGTCATTGCAAATATTAACAGCATTAATTCCAGCAATAAGACCCTGCGCAGCAGCCTCCTCATAACCGGTGGTACCATTAACCTGTCCGGCAAAGAACAATCCCGCTATTGCCTTAGATTCTAGTGTTGGTTTTAATTGTGTAGGTGGGAAATAATCATACTCTACCGCATATGCAGGTCTGAATACTCTAATATTTTCCAAACCTTTTATATTTCTTAAAGCTTTAAACTGAACATCCCAAGGAAGAGAAGATGAAAATCCCTGAAGATAGTATTCATTAGTGTACCAACCCTCAGGCTCTAAAAAAAGTTGATGCGAATCCTTACCCGCAAATGTTCTGAGCTTATCCTCTATACTTGGACAATATCTTGGACCAATACCATGTATTTTACCAGAAAATAATGGTGATTCACTAAAGCCACTTTGCAAAATCTCATGAACAGTAGAATTAGTGTGCACCATATAACAACTCATCTGTTCAACCCCATTTTGTATTGGAGATGGAACATTAAGAAAAGAAAATCTTGCAGGAGACTCATCACCTGGCTGACGCTCAAGCTTGGTTAAATCTATAGAGGAAGCATCCAGTCTGGGAGGTGTTCCTGTCTTCATTCTACCACTTTCTATACCAAAAGAGGATAACTGTTCTGTTACTTGATAAGAAGAAAGCTCCCCTACTCTACCCCCTACAGTGGTTTGTTGTCCTATAAATAATTTACCATTAAGAAAAGTACCGGCAGTAATAATGACTGTAGTAGATCTGAAGCTTGCACCCATTATGGTACGAACACCAACAACTCTTTGATTTTCAACAATTAAAGAGCTAACAGTATCTGACCATACAGACAAATTTTTGGTATGTTCCAGAATATATCTCCAATTGAAAGAATAGAAAATTCTGTCGCACTGTGCTCTTGGACTCCACATTGCCGGTCCTTTGGACCTGTTAAGCATTCTAAACTGGATAGTAGAAGAATCTGTAAC
>CALCUQ010000197.1 GCA_937906795.1 uncultured Bacteroidales bacterium
GCTGTTTCTTCCAGCCAGAAAGACCGTAGTAAGACCGAATACAGCCGACAGAAGATCTATCAGCAGCACCGGCTTTCCACCCATCTCAAAAAGTATGATATTCCAAAACTCCATCAAATTTCATTTTAACATCGCACCCCGATCTCACAGACCGCCTTACATCAACCTACAGAACCTTCAAGCGACACCTGCAGCAGCTTCTGAGCCTCAACTGCAAACTCCATAGGCAATTGGTTCAGAACCTCCTTTGCATAACCGTTTACAATAAGACCTACAGCATCTTCTGCCTTTATACCTCTTTGCTGGCAGTAGAACAATTGGTCTTCTCCAATCTTTGATGTTGTTGCCTCATGCTCTACAACAGCTGTTGTATTCTCGCTTTCAATGTATGGGAAGGTATGCGCTCCACATTTGTCGCCAAGCAACAGGCTGTCACACTGAGAAAAATTCTTTGCGTTGTCTGCATTAGGCAACACCTTTACCAAACCTCTATAACTGTTCTGGCTCTTTCCGGCAGAGATACCTTTACTTACAATACGGCTACGGGTATTTTTTCCAATATGAATCATTTTGGTACCAGTATCTGCCTGTTGGTAATTGTTTGTAACAGCTACAGAATAGAACTCACTTATAGAATTGTCTCCTTTAAGGATTGTGCTTGGGTATTTCCATGTAATGGCCGATCCTGTCTCCACTTGCGCCCAGAACAATTTGCTGTTTGCCCCCTTGCATATACCTCTTTTGGTAACAAAATTATAAATACCTCCTTTACCCTCTTTATCTCCAGGATACCAGTTCTGCACTGTAGAATACTTAACTTCTGCATCCTGCAGTACCACTATCTCAACTACCGCAGCATGCAACTGGCTCTCATCCCTTTGAGGTGCAGTACATCCCTCAAGATAACTTACATACGAGCCCTCATCTGCCACAATAAGAGTTCTCTCAAACTGTCCTGTTCCTTTAGCATTTATTCTAAAATAACTGCTAAGTTCCATAGGGCACCTTGTATTCTTTGGAATATAACAGAATGACCCGTCGCTAAAGACAGCCGAATTCAGAGCTGAGAAATAGTTATCTCCAATTGGAACAACAGATGCAAGATATTTCTTAACCAGATCTGGATAATCTCTAACTGCCTCAGAAAACGAGCAGAAAATTACCCCTTTTTCTGCCAAAGTTTCTCTGAAAGTTGTCTTCACCGACACAGAATCAAATACCGCATCCACAGCAACTCCTGCAAGGACATTCCTTTCGTGAAGCGGAATAC
>CALCUQ010000198.1 GCA_937906795.1 uncultured Bacteroidales bacterium
TCTTTTGATTTTATATCAAGAATAACACATTCTCCTTTTACAAGGCCATTGGTACTTCCACTCCAGGCTTTAGGATTTGCTGCAAAACTGCAGTAGTATGGTGCTGTCATTGCAACGTAATTCATCTGGTTATCCCAACCTCCTTTTGTAAAGTTGTAAGCAAATTCAGCTCTTACATTCTCAAATCCCATCTCTTTAAGCTTCTCTACAACCATTTCCTCAGCTCTAAGTTTTAGCTTTGAAGCAGCAAGACGAGGCCCCAGGTCATCTGTCATGAATTGGGCAATTGATTCAATTTGAGAATTTGAGAAGCCTTCTGATTTTACTCTGAAGGCAGTTTCATCATTCAAACGGCTTTGGGCAAAAGTTGATGCAGCAGAAAGGAACAGTGCTGCAATCAATAATAAACAGTTTTTTTTCATAATTATAGGTACATGTTAGAAAAATCTTATGAAATGTATTTTGATACAAGACTTTTGTAAGGTGCTAAGTTACAAATAAATCTCAATATCAAAACAAAACATTCTTCCAAGTTGTATGTTATCTAATAAAACTTGTAGAGTTATGAAAAGAATTTTTTTATTTGCAATTGCCTGTGTATTGTTCATGGGGTGCAGCAGCAAAATAACAGTAGACAACTCTGTAACGCCAGATTTTGATATAAACAGATATTTGGGAAACTGGTATGAAATAGCAAGATTTGATCATCCTTTTGAAAGGGGAATAGATTATGCAAAAGCCAATTATTCTCTAAGAGAAGATGGTAAAATTACGGTTACCAATACCGGAATTAAAAATGACCTTCCTAAAACAGCACTTGGAAAGGCAAAACTGACAGATACTCCTGCGTTACTTAGGGTCTCTTTTTTTGGTCCTTTTTACTCTGATTACAGAGTACTTATGGTAAGTGAAGATTACAGATACGCCCTTGTAGGCAGTAATAGTGACAATTATTTATGGATTCTTTCCCGTACCCGTATACTCCCCGACAAAGATGTGTATGATATTCTTACCGAAGCAATAAATAGAGGATATAAAGTGGAAAACTTTATTTGGGTAGACCAATAGTTGCCCAGGTATAATATTATAGAGTGGCCTGAATGTAATTGCTCATTTTGGGCCACTTTTTTTAGTGTTGTGTGGAATAATTTCTGTAAATTTGTTTTCTTATAAAAATTGTAATAATATGGAATTGGATTATAACAC
>CALCUQ010000199.1 GCA_937906795.1 uncultured Bacteroidales bacterium
GTTGCCTTCCCAGTCAATGCTGCCATCCTGATTCAGAGCGGTAACAATAGGGGTATAATACAATCCGCGTTTCATTTGAATCCCTCTTTTTTACTATTGTAGTAATACTATTAGTGACAACCACCGCAGCCACAAGAAGAGCAATCAGAACCGCAGCTGTCTCCACAAGAGTGTTGTACTTTCTCACCAAACAAACCATTGGTAAGCTCAGTTTCTGTAGCTTCTCTAATATTTTCCACTTTACCTGTAAAATGAAGAGCTGCACCTGCAAGAGGGTGATTGAAGTTCATAAGGACAGTATCCTCTTTAACCTCATCTATACTGCCGTTTAGTCTGTTTCCTTCTGAATCCATCATAGGAAGAACATTGCCAACTGTAAGCAAACCCTCTTCAATTTTACCCTCAACCTCAAAAAGTTTTTTTGGCAACTCAACAATTGCATCTGGATTTACCTCACCATAGCCTTCCTCTGCAGTTAGTTGAAAATCAAAGGTGTCACCAACTTTTTTACCTGCAACATTCTCCTCAAATTTAGGAAGTAGATAGCCTGTACCAAAAATGAACTGCATAGGTTTTTCAGCAGTTACAGTCTCAATAATATCGCCATCAACCTCTAGTGTATATGATAACGAAACAACTTTATTTTGATTAATTTCCATTTTTTAAATTTATTGTATTGTTAATAATATTCATTGGTTTGCAAAATTGAGGCAATTTTTTTATTCTCCCAAATTTTTTGCATTTATATCCTTATTTTTCCCCTGTAATTTATTTACAATCTTATATCCTGTTGCAGCAACAATTATTCCAATGATTGGAGACATATAGCAGAAGAAACAATATGGTGCATACACTAATGTAGGGACCCCAAGGACACTGCTTTGTACAACTCCACAACTGTTCCATGGAATAAGTACAGAAGTTACAGCAGCCGAATCCTGTAAAGTTCTACTTAGTAACCTGCCTTCATAACCATTTTCCTCATACATTTTGCTGAACATCTTACCTGGTATGATAATAGACATATATTGGTCAGATAGAACTAGATTGCATACAATGCAAGAAGAAGCAGTTGTTGCAACAAGGCTTACACAACTCTTTATGAGTTTTGAGAGTTTAATTGTTATTACTTCAATGAAACCTCCAACTTCCATTACTGCTCCAAATGCACTTACACACATTACAAGCCAAACTGTGTTAAGCATACCATACATTCCGCTTGTAGAAGCCAGATCATCAATCAATGGATCACCTGTGCTAATTTCAACACTGCTTGACAATAACTTTAAAGGAGCATAAAAATATGTCTGAATTGAATCAGTTGCATAAGGGGTGATTTGTGCAATTATCTGAGGTTGGGCAAATACAGCAACTACAGCTCCAAGTACAGCAGAACAAAACAGAGTTCTGTATGG
>CALCUQ010000200.1 GCA_937906795.1 uncultured Bacteroidales bacterium
CGTTATTCATATTAAAGATAATGGAATTGTTATATCCAGAACTAGCTATCTTTCCTGTTGACTGACAATTGAGGATAGAAATATCTAGCAAATTCGTTCAATCCGTCGGGACCCATATCCGGAATATAAATATATCCTACTCTGCCGTTTGTTGCTTCTTCTACTTTCTTAATGTTATTCTGAACCCAATTGTAGTGGTACAATGGAGCCTCGTTGTCAATAGGGCGTATTACAATATTATGAGCACCCTGCTCAGATGCCTTGCTGTTTATTGTAAGTTCTGTTAGAACATTTGCCTTTCCAACAAGAAGTTTATATATATTGTCAACTGTATTGGTGCTTATACCATTAATGGCAACAATATAATCACCCTCCTTTACATTTACCCCCGGCTCATCCAATGGAGAACGCAAACTCTTGCTGTAAGCTGCTCCAGGAATAATTTTATCTATCCTGTAATAGCCACTCTTATCCCTGCTTATCTGTGCTCCAAGCAATCCCATAGGAATACGCTCAGGCTTAGGCATATCGCCAGGATTAACATAAGCATGGCCACAAGCCACCTCGCCAATCATTTCTCCAATTATATAATTTAGATCAAGTCTTGTCTTGGCATGAGGCAATAAAACAGCATATTTCTCTTTAATTGCCTTCCAGTCTATTCCATGCATATTCTCAAGATAGAAACCATCTCTGTAGGCTCTCCATACCTCATCATAGATTTGTGCCCACTCTTTGGTATAATCAACAGGAGCAATAAGATTATTCAAAGTAACCTTATCTTTCAACTGCACTCTGCCTGCAGGGAAATCACAAATATATACCTCATTCCTTTTTGCAAAAACAGCCTTCTTGGCCCCCATAGTGTAACTTACCAAAGAGGCATCATCTGAAACAGATTCCTCTTTCTGCTTTTTAAGGTCAAATGCCTTTGTTCCTCTTCCCGACGAATAATAAACTTTCTTTCCATCGCAGAACATATTAAAATATCTTCCGGTTGGCAGAGGAAGTTTTACTATTCTCTCATAAATTCCCTGCGGGTCTATTGTTGTAGTTTCCTCACCTTGTTGAGGTTTTTTGTCTACATTACCCTCTGGAAGAAGCGGAGAAGGGGTATCCTTGGCAAGCATAGCCATATAGACACCATTCATATTTGTATAAATGTGATTCCACTCCAATTGTCCATACATAGGATTAAAATCTCTTGCACTTGTAAAAACAAGGTATTTGCCGTCGCTGCTGAACACAGGAGAAGATGAACTGTACCATTTTTCAGTTACAGGATACTCTTTGTTTGTTTCAAGATTATACACATACACAACACTCATATCATTGCTTGCCCCCTTTGTATATGTAATCCACTTGCTGCAAGGAGAGAAATTCACCGTTCTGAACTCTCCCTCCGGATTGGTCATAACCACACGTTTACCCTTTGTCTCAACAGTAAGCTCAACCAATCTGTTCTTTCTGTCTGTATAGAAAAGTTTCTTGCTGTCGGGACTCCACATCAGTCTGCGTATATATGTATCATTACCTGTTGTAAGTTGCACCGGATCTCCAGATTCTCCTTGCAGATAAACCTCAGTCTCACCTGTCTTGTCGCTTATATATGCAATATATTTTCCGTCGGGACTATAAACTGCACCTCTCTCATTGGCCCCTGGTGTGCGTGTAATGTTCTTTACAACTCCATTACCTACTGGAACTGTGAACACCTCTCCCCTTGCTACAACAGAAACTGCACTGCCATCTTTATTTACAGTTACACCTCTGGCACTCGCCATCTTTGACACATCCATCATTTTTGCTCTTGCCTGAATATTGTCTGCATTCAGTGTAATGTTTATTTTCTCTGCCTTACGGGTAGCAGGATCAAACTTATGCAAATACCCACCTTGCTCATACACTATAATTGAGCCATTGCTGCTAGGGAATTTTATATCATAGTCTGTATAATTGGTAACTTTTTGTGTCTGTTTTGTTTTTGTGTTATAAACAAACAGATTCATTGTTTTGTCCCTGTCAGAAATAAAGAAAATTTCATCTCCAATCCACATTGGGATAATGTCCTGTGAAACATTATTGGTTATGTTTTCAACTTTCCTGGCAGAAGGATTGTAAATCCAGATATCATCTGCCATGCCGCCCTTATAATATTTCCAGGTACGGAACTCTCTCATTACCCTATTGTATGCCAGCTTTTTGCCATCTGGAGAGTAACTGCAGAAACCACCTTCTGGAAGAGGAATTAACTCAGGCATTCCACCATCCTTTGAAACAGTCCACAATTTGCCAGAAAAGCCATCCCCTATTCTGTTTCTGTAAACTATATGCTTTCCATCTCTGCTCCAGGTAAGTACCATATTGTTTGGGCCCATTCTGTCTCCCAAATCATCTCTACTGTTTGTTGATGTATATGTTAATCTTACAGGCTCTCCACCTTGTGATGGAATTAGGAATACCTCTGTATTACCATCGTACTGACCTGTAAAAGCAATTGATTTGCCGTCTGGTGAAAAACGGGCAAACATTTCATATCCAATATGTGATGTAAGGCGTTGGGCCTCTCCTCCTGCCAATGGAGCCTTATATAAATCTCCTGCATACGAGAAAACCACTTCATTTGAACTCGCAGATGGAAATCTTAGCAATCTCGCCTGCTGTGCATGCAGCAAACCTGTAAATCCAGCTACAAGCACCATTAAAAAGAACTTTTTAAGCATAACCGTATATTTTAAAGTAATATTCTGTTTATTAGACTCAGCAAAACAAATTTAGTTAAAATTTTAAAAGTAAAAAAGGTGACCTTTTGGGTCACCCTCCCTTATAATTTGTTTGAATAAGTTTATACCAATTGACTCAATAGAGATCTCATGTTAACCTTCTGGTCAACTCTTTGGAACAACTCAGAAATTGGAATTCTCTCCTGAGCCATAGTGTCTCTGTCTCTTAGTGTTACACAATTGTCTTGCAAACTGTCATGGTCAATTGTAACACACAAAGGAGTTCCAATTGCATCTTGTCTGCGGTAACGTTTGCCAATTGAGTCTTTCTCATCATACTGGCAATTGAAATCAAGTTTTAGTTTGGCCATAATCTCTCTTGCAAGTTCTGGAAGACCATCCTTTTTAACAAGAGGCAATACAGCAACCTTAACAGGTGCAAGAGCAGGATGAATCTTCATAACAACTCTCTCTTCTCCGTTTTCAAGTTTCTCCTCTCTGTATGCATTTGATAGAATTGCAAGAACTGTTCTGTCCAATCCAATTGAAGTCTCAATTACGTATGGAACATAACTCTCATTCAACTCAGGGTCAAAATACTGAAGTTTCTTGCCAGAGAACTCCTGATGTCTGCCCAAGTCAAAATTGGTTCTTGAGTGAATACCCTCCAACTCTTTAAATCCAAATGGGAAGTTGAACTCAATATCAGTTGCTGCATTGGCATAGTGAGCCAATTTGTCGTGATCGTGATATCTGTAATTCTCCTCACCCATTCCAATAGCTTTATGCCATTTCAGACGGGTCTCTTTCCATTTTGCAAACCAGGTCAACTCCTCTCCCGGTTTTACAAAGAACTGCATCTCCATTTGCTCAAACTCTCTCATTCTGAAAATAAATTGTCTTGCAACAATCTCATT
>CALCUQ010000201.1 GCA_937906795.1 uncultured Bacteroidales bacterium
ATTGTGTTGTTGAAGTTCTTACAAATAACTTTATTGAAGCACCACGCTGGTATGTATGCGGTGAAAATGGTACAGCAATAATCACTGATTGGGATTTGAATGGCAAGATTGTAAAAATTAAGGATTGGGAAAAACTTGATGCAGTTGATAAAATAAAGGAGGCATTCAATCTGTAAAGAGAGCGTCAGTTTGTGGCAGGAGGGGAGAGATGAAGTGGTGGAGATTGCTGTTTGATTTATGCTTTCCAAAGATATGTGCTGTTTGTGGTAATGCACTCAATTACCACGAACAGCATTTTTGTTTGCACTGCTATGCAGACATGCCCCTCACCCATTTCTGGAATGTTGTGGAAAACCCTGCAGAAAGGGTCTTCTGGGGCAGGTGCAAAGTGGAGCGTGTATACTCCCTCTTCTACTACACAAACAACTGGCGCAACCCTGTGCACCAGCTCAAATACAAAGGAAATACCCAAATAGGCCTCTACCTTGGGGAAATGCTGGGGAACAGGATTCCTCTTCCCGACAGTTTTGATTACATTGTCCCCCTCCCCCTGCACTGGAGGAAACAGATGAAAAGGGGATACAACCAGGCAGAAACCATTGCCCGTGGATTGCAGAAGGGGCTTGGTCTTCCCAATGAGGCAGTTCTCCCCAATCTTCTGCGCAGACGTACATTTACAGGAACCCAGACAGCCAAAGACCGTATGGAGAGGTGGCACAACGTAAAGGATGCCTTTGAACCCAACCCCCGCTGCCGGAGAATACCCCCTGCCGGAAGCCACATCCTCCTTGTGGACGATGTTCTCACAACAGGCGCCTCCCTGGAGGCCTGCGCCTCTATTCTGGTGGAGCAGTTGGGGTGCAGGGTGAGTATTGCTACGTTGGCGTATGTGGAATAGAATTTCTGTTTAACAACCCTATTTTTAACATATACGTATTGCATTTGTTTATACATTGTAATATATTTGCAATATAAATTATTATAATTATGGGACAGTCAACTATATCAATAAGAGTAGATGAAAAGCTTAAGAAGA
>CALCUQ010000202.1 GCA_937906795.1 uncultured Bacteroidales bacterium
GCGAGTGATAAGGGAGAGACCGCCTTTGTCGGTCTTCTCCCAAATGAGTACCACGGGAGCAACAACACACTTGCCCTCCACCAAATATATAACAGGTTGCTGAGTGTTGTTGTGTAATGAACGAAGCACTTTAGTGCGTAGAGAGTGGAACAACATAAACTGAGCAACGCCGATAATCTATATTCTACTGAAATATCTCCTCTTTTGCATATCCCCTGATTGCATTCTTTTGAGCAAGCAAGAAAAAGACAAAATGTATTGCCAAACCTATTCCCCATGCTATTGCACCAATATTCATTGATTTTATAGTTTCTGTATTCCAGCCAATATAATATGATGCATAGCCCAGTGCAATACATAACAGATATGTAATGAAGTGATAACGGAATCCAATATCATGGATCTCATTTTCAACAGCATCTTTGCTTCCAAAATACCATCCGGCCAAATACATCAACCCAAAATATATTATGGAACAGCCCAATGCTGCAGCAAGACTCTCCTTCCCTATAGCCAGGTTAAGCGCATATCTGAATGCAACAGTACATATTAACGCACTGACGGCAAATTGTCCTAATCTTTGTGTAAATACTCTCATAATTTACTGTGTTAAAAGGTTAATAATTGATTCTTTTGTAAATATCATGATATTGCGTTCCACAAAACGCTTGAACAGTTCCTCTCCTGTTGGGGTAAGGTAATAATACTTCCTGTCGGGACCTTTGCTAACCTTCCTGCTGTCATATGCAACAATATCCAGATTCTGGAATTTCCTCAGATTGCGGTAAAGGCTCTGCTCCTCGCAGGTCATTGTCCCTTCTGATGCCCTCTCCACAAACTCCTTAATCTCCTCCATACATTTATTGTTCTCTTTCAAAGCCAGGAACACCCAAAATGTAAGTTGCCCCTTCTTGTATGTCTCTTCCCATGCATCAAGCAATTCTTCAATCATAGTATCTTTTGCCATAACAATAGTATTATTCTTTATGTATTAAACATCTTGTATAATACAAAGGTAATATAAATATTTATTCCTCCAAATAAATATTCAAACATTTGTTGTGATATAACTATTTCACTTATGAAAACAAGTGTCTCAGCCAAAAGTTCAGGTATTTCATTTGTTTTTCAATTTTTCTTTGGCACTCGGACCTCCGTTGATTCACTCGGACCTCACCAACTCAGTGAGCACACCTTAAAAAACTAATTCATTATAAATCAAGATATTACAAAATAGAAGCGTGCTCAACCCCTCTTACTGGGCGGGGTATGAGCACGCCTTAAAAAATCAAACGACTAATTATCAATAAGTTACAAATCAGCACCGTGCTCACCCATTTGGCACAGCAATATATATAAAC
>CALCUQ010000203.1 GCA_937906795.1 uncultured Bacteroidales bacterium
ATTTCCAAACCAGATAGACACTGCCAGACATCCAAGGCCAAGGCAAGTAATGAACATAGATTCCCTATATGTGTGGGAAGATGCAGAGGATGAGTACAGAGACATTAACAATGCCATTAACGAAATCAACAATCAGATTTCAAATCTTGATTTTTACGACAAGGAACTCTATAAAATAGGATATCCACTCAGAAGAACTATTCTGGAGAGTTTCAGAAAATTTACTCTATCTATAGCGTGTATCATTTTCTTCTTTATTGGTGCTCCACTGGGGGCCATTATAAGAAAGGGTGGACTTGGCACGCCTGTCATTATTTCAATGTTCTTCTTTGTAATCTACTGGGTAGTAGACCTTATAGGGAAGAAACTTGCCAATGATGGTGCCATTACCCCATTTATGGGAGCATTTATATCTACATTTGTACTGCTGCCTATGGGTGTATTCCTTACATATAAATCAACAAAAGATTCATCCCTGTTCAACACTGATGCATACATCAAAATCATCAACAATGTTTTCAGCGGAGCGAAAAAAGTAAAGAAAAAGATAAGAAAATAACAATACAATGAACAATATATCACCCCGTATAGTATATATGGGCACTCCCGAATTTGCAGTAGCCCCACTTGAAAACCTTGTAAAAAACAACTATAACATTGTTGGAATTGTTACTGTTCCCGACAAACCAAGTGGAAGAGGGCTTAAAGTAAATCAGAGTGCGGTAAAACAATATGCCTTGCAGCATCTTGCCAATGTTCCGCTGATGCAACCGGTTTCGCTAAAAGATCCTGCATTTATAAAACAGCTTGAAGACCTTAATGCAGACATTTTTATTGTAGTTGCTTTTAGAATGTTACCTGAAATTGTATGGAGCATGCCTAAAATGGGAACATTTAATCTGCACGGTTCACTTCTACCACTATACAGGGGTGCAGCACCTATAAACTGGGCCATTATAAAAGGCGAAACCAAAAGTGGCGTAACCACATTCCTTTATCGATAAAGAGATAGATACCGGCAATATTCTTATGCAAAGGGAATGTCCTGTCCAGGAAAGGGAGACCATTGGTACATTATATGACAAACTTATGGATATAGGTGCCGGCCTTGTTGTTGAAACAGTTCAAGGATTGGTAAACGGTACACTTACACCCAAACCTCAAGAGGGCAGAATCACCGGTGCTCCTAAGCTAAACAAAGAGTTGGCAAGAATCAAATGGGATATGAAGGATGCAGATCAGCCAGACTCTTGTTGTGCTACTCTGATAGACAGACTTGTAAGAGGATTATCGCCATATCCTGCAGCAATAACAGTAATGGAGAATGCAGAAAAACAACACGAATTCAAAATTTTTGAATGCAGTGTAGTCAAGCAGGCAAATCCAGACAACACATCACAAGCTGGAACCATACAAAGTGACTCCAAAACATATATACACGTAACTTGTGCAGATGGATCTGTTCTAAGTTTGCAACAGATTCAGATGGCTGGAAAGAAAAGAATGAATGTAAAGGAATTCCTTATGGGATTCCGCAATATTGAAAGTTTCAAATTCATATAATACTTTGCTGCTAACAGATGCTAACAACCAAAACAATTGCAATACTGGCAGATGGCACATATCCAACTGCCCAATATCCGCTGGAGATTCTATCAAAGGCAGATATTGTAATTTGTTGTGACGCATCTGCAACAAAGCTCCAAAACAGGGAACCGGACTACATTGTAGGGGATATGGATACCCTTAGCAGTCAGTTGCAGGAAAAGTATTCCCATATAATTCACAAAAGTTCCTGTCAGGAAACCAATGATCTTACAAAAGCTGTAAGTTTTGCATTAGGGCTTATTTCAACAACAGAGAAAGGAGAAATTTTTATTCTTGGTGCAACCGGTAGCAGAGAAGACCACACTCTGGGAAACATCTCTCTTTTGGCACAGCATTACATGTCTACAGGCAAAGAGATTCCACCTTTCAACAATATTATGAAAGAAGGAACCAAAATTAGTCTTGTAACAGATTATGGAATTTTTACTCCATACAATAACACAACTCATATAGGAGCTCCAAAAGGGACACAAATATCAATATTTGCATTTGATAACACTCTTAAAATAAAGTCAAAGGGATTAAAGTACCCTACAGATAATGTAACTTTTGATTTCTGGTGGAAAGCAACACTCAATACAACAATTCAAGACAGCTATACACTTGAACTGAGCCACCCATCTACAATCCTTGTATACCACATATACCCCCTACAATCAAAAGAATAACACAGAAACACCCACTTATCTAAGAGTGAAAGTCTGCCCTCTGAACTTTCACTTTTTTAACAATTACGGCCTGTTATTTTGGAGCAATCCTATATAAGAACACCGCAACTACCGCAAACAAAAAATTAGGAAGCCATAATGCTATAAAAGGTGGTAAAGCACCGGTGTGAACAAACATCTGGCTGAATCTTAGGAAAAGGATATATGAGAAACTAAGAGCAATACCTACTCCAATGTTAAGACCTATACCTCCTCTGCGTTTTCTGGAAGAGAGAGCAACTCCCATAATTGTAAGGATTATAGCTGAAAACGGCATTGCTACCCTTGTATTCTTTTCAATAAGGGCATATTTGACCATTTGGTCACCACGCATTTTTTGAGTTTCAATAAGCTCGTTAAGTTTAAAGAAATTAAATGACTCAACTGTATTTTTCTTTCTGTAGAAATCTTCTATGGTTATTACTAATGTTGTATCCAATGTTTTTCCTTGTGAAATTATTTCACTGTCACCTTTATACTCTCTAAGATGATAATTTCTTAATTTCCAGCAATTTTTTACTGTATCCCACAATGCAGATTCTGCACTTAACTTTGATTTGATACTATGCCCCTCTATGGTCTCAAGAGTAAATTTATGTGCAGTGTTATTCCATGTACTGAATGATTCTGCATACATAAAGGTACCTGGAGATATCTGGTAGTGCATATTTTTGTTGGTGTTCTCAAATGGCTTTTTTATATACTTGGCCTCAAAAGCAATTCTACCAACATTAGCTGGAGGAATTACAAACCATCCCAACAATAAAGTAAAAATTGCAATGGCACCAGCAGAGAGCATATATGGATACATCAACCGTTTAAAACTTATACCTCCTGCAAGAATTGCTATAATTTCAGAATTAGCCGCCATTTTTGAAGTAAAGAATATTACTGTAATAAATACAAACAGCGGACTTAGCATATTTGCATAATAAGGGATAAAATTGCCATAGTAATTGAATACAATTTGTTTTAAAGGAGCATCCTTTTCAACAAAGTCATCAATTTTCTCACTTATATCAAATATTATGACAACACCAATAATTATAAGGATAGAGGCAAAGTAAGTACCTATAAACTTTTTAATTATATACTTGTCAATTGTAGTTATCTTAAAATTATATCCCATTAGCCTAATTCTATAGCTTTGTCTCAAGTTTCTTTACAGCAGCTTCCTTCCAGGTTGCAAAATCACCTGCCTTAATATGATTCCTTGCTTGTCTTACCACATCAAGATAAAAAGCAAGATTATGTTCACTTGCTATTTGGGCAGCAAGCATCTCTCCTGCCACAAACAAATGTCTCAAATATGCTTTTGTATATGTTTTATCTACAAATGATGTGCCCTTGTCGTCCAACAAAGAGAAATCATCTGCCCATTTTCTGTTTCTTATATTTATCATTCCATCCCAGGTAAACAACATACCGTTTCTACCATTTCTTGTTGGCATCACACAATCAAACATATCAATTCCGCGAGCTATACCCTCAAGCAGGTTTGCAGGCGTACCAACACCCATAAGGTATCTGGGTTTGTCCAGAGGCAAAATTGGATGCAACACCTCTATCATCTGATACATCTTTTCTGTAGGCTCCCCCACAGACAATCCTATTGCATAACCATCCCTGTCTAAAGATACGGCATGCTCAGCAGCCATTCTTCTTAAATCAGGATATATACATCCCTGAACTATCGGGAAGAAAAACTGCTTATACCCATACAAAGGCTCTGTCTGGTCAAAATGTTTTATACATCTTTCCAGCCATTTTTGTGTTAACTTTAGAGAATTCAATGCATATTTATGGTCTGCATCTCCTGGAGTACACTCATCTAGAGCCATAATTATATCTGCGCCAATAATTCTCTGAGTATCAACATTATTTTCTGGGGTAAAAGTATGTTTTGACCCATCTATATGCGATCTGAAAGTACATCCTTCTGGAGTTAATTTTCTGTTTTCCGCCAATGAAAAAACCTGAAAACCGCCACTGTCTGTTAACATAGGTTTATCCCAAGATATAAATTTATGCAAACCACCTGCCTTCTTTATAATATCCAAACCCGGACGCAAATACAGATGATATGTATTACCCAAAATTATCTGAGCATCAACATCTTCCTTTAAATCTCTATGATACACTCCCTTAACCGAACCAACAGTTCCCACAGGCATAAATATTGGAGTTTCTATAACACCATGATCGGTATACAGCAAACCACATCTTGCTGCAGATTGTGCATCTTGTGCAATTTTTTCAAACTTCATACTAAAATCTAAAGTTAACAAAGAGCAAAAGTAATAAAAAAAATATATATTTGTGAGTTATAGCTCAGTTGTAACATTTATTGCAGGGTATTTATGAAAAGGATACGATTAGACATAGGTGCAGTTACTGCTACGCCAGAAAATGGTGGCAGTTTTATGTTCTTTTTATACAAAGATGGGCTGGACAGATGTTTAAAAGTAAAAATTACACCATCTGATATGCACGCTGTCCTTACAAATTTCAAACAGGATCCCTCTGCTGTTGAATCCATTCCAACTCAACAGATTTTTAAAGAAGCCTTGCATGAATTCAGAATTGAATTGCTGGAAGTGGATATAATCAGAGATTTGGAGCACGATTGTTTTACAAGTAAGCTGCTTTTATTTGACGGGAGTAAGGAGGTTAAGATTACAGCCAGTTTTGTAGATGGAATTATTATGGCAAAAAATTTTGCATGTCCTATATACATAAGTGAAGATTTGATGAGCGAATATTCTTCCCCAATAGACAACTCAACCCAAGAGTTTATAAACAAGGAAGAACACATAAACAAACTTAAAGAAGAGCTTTCCAGAGCAATAGCTTCTGAAGACTATGAAAAAGCGGCAAAAATCAATAAGGTACTGGATAAAATAACTAAAAAAATATAACAATGAGTATGAAAAAACTATTTGTTTTACTTTTCTCTTTATGCGTAGCTTGTGCTTTATACGCACAACAAGAAGATAGTACATCACTAGCAACGCAAACAATGGAGATTGCAAGTGAAACAGTAACTACAGCTGAGCAGATTGCCCAGCAAGAGTCAGCCAATCCATACAAGGCTATCCTTACTGAGCGTACTTTCTCTTTTAACATAGGTTCTTTTTTCAGAGGCCTTATTGGTATGGTTATCATCCTTTTAATTGCCTGGATTTTTAGCGTTGACAGAAAAAGAATCAACTGGGGAACAGTTCTTAAAGCTTTGGGGCTTCAATTGCTTATAGCAATATCTGTACTTGCTTTTCCAGCTGTACAAAAAGGTTTTGAATTGTTTGGACAAGGTTTTGTTGCTGTACTTGACTGGACAAAAGCCGGTTCAAACTTTTTGTTTGGCAGTTTTATGGATGTAAGCAAGTTTGGATTTGTATTTGTTTTCCAGATATTGCCAACAATCATTTTCTTTTCTGCCTTAACAAGTTTGCTTTTTTATCTTGGTGTACTTCAAAAGATTGTATGGGCAATGGGTTGGGCACTTACAAAACTTATGAAATTGTCGGGAGCAGAGTCACTCTCTTGTGCAGGAAATATTTTCCTTGGACAAACTGAGGCACCTCTAATGGTTAAGGAGTATATTCCACGAATGACAAGAAGTGAGATTATGCTTGTAATGACCTCTGGTATGGCCACAATGGCTGGTGGTGTTCTTGCTGCATACATAGGCATGTTAGGTGCTGGAGATAAAGTTCTTGAAGTTGAGTTTGCAAAACACTTGTTATCTGCATCTGTTATGGCTGCACCTGGTGCTATTGCAATTTCAAAGATTCTTAAACCTCAAACCGACGAAATTGATAACTCAGTTGAAGTTTCAAAAGAAAAAATTGGCAAGAATATTCTTGACTCTATAACCAATGGCTCAACAGAGGGTCTTAAACTTGCTGCTAACATTGCCGCAATGTTGCTTGTATTCTATGCATTGATTGCCGGTGTAAACGCAATCTTAAGTGTAATAAGTTTCTCAGCTATAGACAATATGATAGAGTCTGTATCTGGAGGAAGATATACAGACCTTTCTCTTGAGGTTATCCTTGCTGCTGTTTTCTCTCCTGTTATATGGCTTACAGGTGTACCTGCAGAGGATATTGGATTAGTGGGAAGATTGCTTGGTGAAAAACTTATTCTTACTGAGTTTGTAGGATACCAAAGTTTGGCAGATATGATTCAAAGCGGTGCATTTGCATCTACAAAATCAATTATACTTGCTACATACATACTTTGTGGTTTTGCCAATTTTGCATCTGTTGGAATACAGATTGGTGGTATTGGAGGAATGGCTCCAAACAAGAGACATATTCTTTCTGAGTATGGATTCAGATCACTCCTTGGAGCAACTCTTGTTGCATTGCTTTCTGCTTCCATGGTTGGAATGTTCTTGGTTTAAAACCAAATGGCATACAAAAATATACAGGGGCTGTCATTTGACAATTGACATGAACCCCGAAAGTTAGACAAAAAACTTTCGGGGTTTTGTTATGTCT
>CALCUQ010000204.1 GCA_937906795.1 uncultured Bacteroidales bacterium
ATGATGGCACAATCGGTAGTCAACTTGTTGGATAGCCTTGGTGTTGCATCAGAGAATATTCTGTTTGACAACTTTGGCGGTTAATAAAACTGCCTGAAAATAGTGAGAGGGTAACTCAAAAAATATTTGGGTCACCCTCTTGTTATAAATATAGATTAACATATTTAATCTCAAACAAACCAAATTTATCAACTGTATGAAACTACGTTATATTCTTGCTGCTTTAGCTACAGCTGTTGCGCTAAATGCATCTGCACAGAATCTTGGAGAACAAGAGTTATCACAACTAAAGGAGAGTTTTGTAAAAGATGCTCAAACAGTAGCTACACAAAATATCCTTACCAATGACAAGAACATAAAATCAAAAACAAAAAACCACGCTCTTGCAGGTTCGTATGACCATTTCTTTAAATATAGAGTAAATGTAAAAGGAATCACAGACCAGCAAAGCTCCGGCAGATGCTGGATGTTCACCTCAATGAATGCCCTAAGACCAGTTGTTATGGAGAAATACAATTTGTCAAAATTTGATTTCTCACATAACTATAACTATTTCTGGGATATTCTTGAGAAATCGAATCTATACCTTGAGAACATGATAAGAACCGCTGGCAAAGATATAAATGACCAAGAAGTTGTATTCTATCTTAAAAGCCCTGTTGACGATGGTGGAGTATGGAACTTATTCTACAATTTGGGTGAAAAATATGGTGTTGTACCACAAGAGGTAATGCCAGAGACAGAGCACTCAAACAATACCAGCCAAATGATTGGAGTAATTAAAATAAGACTTAAAAAAGCCGGTTGGGACATAAGAGAGATATACGCAGCAAAATCAAATTTCAAAAAGAATGACAAAAAAGCAAAGGCAGATCTTGAGAATGCACTAAAAGAGGCAAAAATGGCAGCCTTAAAAGATGTTTACAGAGTATTGGCACTTTGCCTTGGCGAACCACCAGTAGAGTTCACATGGAGATACAAAAACAAAGAGGGTAAAATAGAGACTCTTACCACAACTCCAAAAGAATTCTATAAAGGTATTGTCCCTGCAGATTATAATCCACAGGCAAATATCATGATTATGAACGACCCTACAAGAGAGTACTATAAAGTTTATGAGATTCAAAATTACAGAAACTCCATTGAGGGCATTAACTGGGTATATTTGAATTTGCCAAATGAAGAGATTAAAGAGGCTGCACTTAAATCAATTAAAGACAACACCTCAATGTACGCATCGT
>CALCUQ010000205.1 GCA_937906795.1 uncultured Bacteroidales bacterium
AAAATTGTATAGTATTCACTCTGCTGCTCTTGTGTTGCAATAAGATTTGCAGCACTGCTGTAACTTCCCCTGGCACATCCTGCCCAGAAATCTCCCTCCTGCGGGGTAAGATCAAATTCTTTTTGCAGCCTCCCCGACAAAACTTCTTTGTTTATAGGGGGAACCTCAATTATCCTGCATCTGGATATAATGGTTGATATTATTTTTGCAGGATTGTGGCTCACCATAATAAAATATGTATTTGCCATTGGCTCCTCCAAAGTCTTAAGCAGCTTGTTTGCCGCCTCCGGATTCATCCTTTCAGGGAAAAGAATCAGTACAACTTTTGCTCCTCCCTGGTATGAGCTCAAACTCAATTTTTTTATTATTTCGTTGGCTTCTGCTACCCCTATAATTCCAAACTTGTTTTCTATCCCCAATGCCGCATTAAGTTCCTGTTCGCTAAAGTATACATTCTGTTTTGCAAACTCTCTCCACAGAGGATAAAAATTTTCTATCTCTTTTCTTTTATCTCCAGTTACAATTGTAGATGTATTTGTCGGGAAGATAAAGTGCAAATCTGGATGAACCAGTCTGTCAACTTTTATGCAACTGTTACATTCTCCGCATGAATCTGAGTTTGTGTGGTTGTTGCAGAAAATGTATTGTATTGTGGCAAGTGCAATGGCAATGGCACCACAGCCCGCTTTTTCAGTAAAAAGGGTGGCGTGCGGCATCTTGTTGGAGTCTATCATTTTTTTTATGATCTCAACAATTTCTCTTTGGCCTATGACTTTACTTAGTTGCATCTTGTAAAATTATAACTTTTTTAGCCAATAATCAACATCTCACATTTTGAGCAATCAAATTTCAGCTCCAGTTTGTTTTTGCCATTAAGCAGATATAAAGGCTCTGTGAACTTTATGCTGCCAAGGTTATTTCTGTAATTTTTGTCTGTGCTCCATTTTATTTTATGGTGCGGACAAAGTCCCAGTTCATATTTTATGCAATACTTGGTACGCATCAATTCTGCTAAAGGTGCTCTCTCAAGCTCGTATGCGGGTGCAATCTCTTTGGCCCCCAGTTTTGTATATAAATCGTAAGACAAGTTGTTTGAGCAATTTGCCAGGTAAGAAAGGTTTTGCATAACAAATGGAGAGCCTTCCTCAAATAACGCTTTAAGTTTATTGTTCTTGTTTTTTATAAACTCCTCTCCTTTGCGGTTTCTCTTTGCAATAGAGGATTCTTTAATTTGCAGATTCAAGGATGCGGCCAATTCTCTTCTGGCATTATTAAGGACACTGGCACTAAAAAACGGCATCTGCTTTACATCCACTGTGGTAACTGTAAAACAGAAATGCCCGCTGTTTTTCCCTAATTGTTTTATAATATTTTCTTTGGCTGTATGATGGTTTTTGGCCTCTTGAGCCTCTTCTGTTATTGTATAACTGGCTTTTATATTGTCAGATACGGATGCACAAACTTTGTATGTATCCCCATATTGGACAAATGATACGTCTGCAAATATCACCCTCTTTGGAGATTCTTTTTCTATGCTCTTTTCAAAAGCTATGTTATAGTTCCTGAAAATTTTACTCTCTTTAGGAACACTCAGTTTTTCTGTTGTAGCAACATTGTTGCCATTGGTTGTGTTGGCTCTTGCACCAAGAATATCCCCTTTAGGGGTAACAAAACATAGTCCGTCTCCGTTGTTTATGGAGATTTGGTCAGAAGATTGTTTGTATACAAATGTAAGTTGTCCGTATTTGTTTACTCCACTTGATGTAACTGTGCCAATATACT
>CALCUQ010000206.1 GCA_937906795.1 uncultured Bacteroidales bacterium
TGAAAGCCACCAACCACTTTTGTCACTATCACCAACCATTTTTGTCCACATTACCTTTTTTTAACAAAAAAAGAAGTTGTCCTTAAGGGCAACTTCTTTTTATATACTTTTTAAAATTGTTATACTATCTGGTTAATTATTATAGTTGGTCAAAATCAACATCTGAGAAACTGTTGGTTTTCTCTTGAACTTCCTCATTGTAAACTCTCTCAGTTACCGGGCATTTATCTTTAATGAATTTGATAACCTCCTCCAAGCCTTCTGAGAACTTCTCAAAATCCTCTTTGTAAAGGAAAATTTTGTGTTTGTCGTAAACAAATCTTCCGTCTTTGTCTATTCTTCTTTTACTTTCTGTAATGGTAAGATAGTAATCATTGCTTTTTGTTGCTTTTACATCAAAGAAATAAGTTCTCTTACCTGCTCTCACTGGTTTAGAATAAACATCATCACCATTGCGCTCTTGCGCTCCTGCATTGTCATAATCCTCGAAATACATAATTTTTCTTTATTTATTTTAAAAAGTTTTACAAATATAAAATAATTTTTTGAGGCTAATAGCCTATATTTGCAAAATATTTTAAAATTATTTGATATGCTTTCCAGAAGATTAATCAGGGTAAAGGTTTTTAAAGTTTTGTTTGGTAAAATTTCTGCTGGCAGTGATTCTCTTGTGCAAATGGAAAATGAGTTGCTTGCATCTTGTGACAAGACAGTGGAATTGTATTCATTCCTATTGGGTTTGCCTGTTGCACTAAAGAATGTGGCTAAAGAAAAAATAGATGCAGGTCTTAACAAATATCGTCCTACAGAGCAGGAAGCAAACCCTAATACAAAGTTTGTCGGGAATAAGTTTATTCAACTTATAGAAGAAGATACTGCATTCTGTAATATGTGTGCAAAGAAAGGTTTGGTGTGGGGAGAATATGATTCGTTTGTAAAGAAACTTTATGCCAATATTGCTTCATCTGAGTATTTTAAAAATTATATGGAGAATCCGGACACAAGCATGGAAGAGGATATGGAGCTTGTTAAAACTATTTTTGAACAGGAACTGGAGGATAATGTTGCTTTGGAGGATATACTTGAGGATTCAAGTATCCTTTGGATGGATGATCTGGCATACGTAATAAATACTGTTACCAAAAACCTGGATTCAATTGCAAAGAAAGGGTTTGTTACAGTTCCTCAAACATTCCTTAAGGAGGAGGATAAACAGTTTGCCCTAAGATTGCTTACACAGGCGTTCATTAAGTCTCAGGAATACAGTAAAATGGTATATGACAGTGTTTCAAACTGGGATGCAGACAGACTGGTTGCTACAGATATTGCACTAATTGTTCAAGGTATTACAGAAGCTGTTTATTTTGAAACAATTCCGTTAAAGGTTACCATTAATGAGTATGTGGAAATATCCAAATATTACAGTACACCTAACAGTAGAGTCTTTGTAAATGGTTTGTTGGATAAAATATTGGGACAAATGAGCAAAGATGGAAAAATTGTGAAAAGTGGCAGGGGACTTGTGGGATAATTATTATATTTGAACTTTAAATTAAAAAAATAGACTAAAAAGCATGAACACATTTTTTATTTTACAAGCTGCTGCACAACCTGCAGCTG
>CALCUQ010000207.1 GCA_937906795.1 uncultured Bacteroidales bacterium
CAGAGTTCAGTAGAGTTTTTGAATATACACCTGCGCCAGGACAATTCATTAATGAAACAAAAACTGGTGGTTTTGATGGTACTCAAACAACTATAGAAGCTGCCATAAGATATGCAGAGAAGCGTATGAACGATAATCTTTTTGTATCATTGGGCGGTTTTGGTGGTTTTATTTCAGTTGGATTTGATCATAGTATAGATAACGTGTCTGGATATGATTTTGCTATAAAGGGAAACTCTTTTAAAGGGTCTTCTGAGCCTGGGATTGTTTGGGTAATGCAAGATGAAAATGGCGATGGACTGCCTAATGATACCTGGTATGAACTAAAAGGCTCCGAAGCAACAGATAAATCTACAATCTATAATTATCAGGTGACATATTACAAACCTACAAGTGCAGGGTCGCCGGTAAAATGGACAGACAATCAGGGTAATACGGGAGAGATAGATTATCTTAAGGCATATCACAAGCAAGATTATTACTATCCTTTATGGATAACATCAGAAAGTTATACCCTGGCAGGAACCTTTTTAAAGCCAAAAAATTATGACCAATCGGGTAACGGTACATATTGGGTTCAAGGCGAGTATGATTGGGGATATGCAGATAATTACAGTTCGTCAGATTTATATAGCGGTACTCAAAAGAATCTTAAGGCATGTAATTTCTTTGATATATCAAATGCTATTGATATAAATGGTGCAAGTGTAAGTCTTGCATTTATAGATTTTATAAAAGTTCAAACAGCATGCAACACAAAGAGTGGATGGTTGGGTGAGAACTCTACGGAAGTTTTTGGCTTTTATGATTATACTATGATAAACGCAAACAATTAATGCATATAAATAAAATTATTTACAAGTGGATGGTGCTGTTGCTCCTAATGATGGGGGCAACAGCTTGTATGAAATGGGATTATGGAAGTCAGGAGGAATTCAATCTTCCGCAGCATGGATTGTTTATAACAAATGAGGGGAATTTCCAGTACGGAAATGCGTCACTCTCCTTTTATAATCCAACTACCAAAGTTGTTGAAAATGAGCTTTTTTATAGAGCAAATGCAATGAAATTGGGAGATGTTGCACAATCAATGACAATAAGGGATGGTATAGGGTGGATAGTTGTCAATAACTCTCATGTCATTTTTGCAATTGATATTGAAACAGGAAGGGAGATTGGTAGAATTACAAATCTTACTTCTCCGCGTTATATTCATTTCCTTTCGGATACAAAAGCTTATGTAACCCAAATATGGGATAACAGAATTTTTATTGTTAACCCTTCAACATTTGAAATTACAGGATATATCCAATGTCCCAACATGACAATGGAACAAGGTTCTACAGAACAGATGGTGCAGTTGGGGAAATATGTTTATGTGAACTGTTGGTCTTATCAGAACAGAATACTGAAAATAGATACACAAACAGATAGTGTGGTGGACGAACTTATTGTAGGTATCCAGCCTACATCTTTGGTGATGGACAGATACAACAAGATATGGAGTGTAACTGATGGCGGATATGAAGGAAGTCCATACGGATACGATGCACCGTCATTGTATAAGATTGATGCTGAAGCTTTTACTATTGAGAAAGAGTTCAGGTTCAATTGGGGAGATGCTCCTTCTGAGGTTCAGTTGAATGGGACAAAAGACAAACTGTATTGGATTAATGATGATATCTGGGAAATGGATGTAACTGCAGAAAGAGTACCCGCAGAGCCTTTTCTGGATTCAAGAGGTACAATATATTATGGTCTTACGATTGATCCTTTGAATGGAGATGTGTATGTGGCAGATGCTATAGATTATCAGCAGCAGGGGATGATTCTAAGATATTCTTCAAGTGGAGAAGAACTTGACAAATTTTATGTTGGTATAATTCCGGGTGCATTTTGTTGGAAGTAAATCTTATGAAATATATTTCAATCATTAGTATATTATTGTTGTTTCCCACATTAGCCTATTCCCAGAATGGCAATGATACAACCTATTACTGGCATTTGACAATAAATGAGGCTAAAGTTGTGGCCCAAAGGCCCATGAAAGAGATAGGTGTTAAGAAAACAAATTTTGATTCTCTTCAGCTGAAGGAGAACATATCCCTGTCTATGGCAGATATTTTAACTTATAATGCTCCGGTCTTTGTTAAAAGTTACGGAAGGGCTACTCTGTCTACTATTTCGTTCAGAGGTACCTCGGCATCACATACGCAAGTTACGTGGAACGATATGAAGATAAATAATCCAATGTTGGGAATGACAGATTTCTCTACAATTCCTGCCTATTTTATAGATGATGCCTCTTTGCTGCATGGTACCTCATCTGTGAATGAGACCGGAGGAGGATTGGGTGGTGCTGTAAAGTTGTCAACAAAACCGGCACAGGAGAATGGGTTCAGATTGCAATTTGTACAAGGTATAGGTTCATTCTCTACTTTTGATGAATTTCTGAGACTTACATGGGGTAACGAACATTGGCAGACATCTACAAGGGTTGTATACTCTATGTCTGAAAATGATTATGAGTACTTGAATAGAGATAAAAAAGAGAATATTTATGATCAAAATCATAAAATTATAGGACAGTATTATCCGTTGGAGAAAAATAGAAGTGGTGCATTCCGTGATTTGCATCTGTTGCAGGAGGTGTATCATAATACAAATAAAGGAGACAGATTTGGGTTAAATCTATGGTATGTAAGTTCAAATAGAGAGTTGCCGGTTCTCACAACAGATTACAGTGATGATACCCAGTTTGAGAACAGACAAAGGGAAGAAACCTTAAGAAGCATCATTACATGGGACCGTCTTACTGGCAAATGGAAATTGAATGCTAAAGCAGGATATATCCATACCTGGCTTGCTTATGACTATAAGAGGGATCCCGGCAATGGGATAATGACATCAATGACCCGTTCCAGAAGTTATGTAAATACTATTTATGGACAGGCTAATGGAGAATTCTCTTTAAGCAAAAAGTGGTATTTTACAGCCAATCTGTCTGTTCATCAACATTTTGTAAAGAGTTCAGATAAGAATATTATTCTTCAGGAAGGAGATAAGGCTATTGTGGGATATGAAAAAGCAAGAATGGAACTGTCTGGGAGCATTTCTGCAAAGTGGCGTCCTACCAATAAGTTTGGAATGTCATTGGTATTGAGAGAGGAGGTTTTTGGAGACAAGTTTACTCCTATAATACCTGCGTTGTTTGCTGATCTGGTATTGTATGATAAATGGAATATGGTTGCAAAGGCCTCTGTATCCAGAAATTACAGGTTTCCATCCTTGAACGATATGTATTTTCTTCCAGGAGGTAATCCAAATTTAAGAAGTGAGGAGGGGTTTACTTATGATGCCGGAATTTCATTTGATGTGGGTAAGAAAAATAAATATAACCTTAAAGGAGAAATATCGTGGTTTGATTCATATATAAATGATTGGATAATATGGCTTCCTACTACAAAAGGTTTCTTTTCTCCAAGAAATGTTAAGCAAGTGCATGCATATGGAATAGAGAGTAGTGCTGATTTTTCTATTGGATTATCAAAAGATTTAAACCTCTCTTTAAAAGGTTCATTCTCATGGACTCCATCTATAAATGAAGGGGAACCAATGAGTCCTGCAGATAAGTCTGTTGGAAAACAATTGCCTTATGTGCCTGAGTATTCTGCAACAGCAAATGGCCGTTTGAGCTGGAAGTCGTGGTCATTCTTATACAAATGGTGCTATTATAGTCCCCGATACACTATGTCAAGCAATGATATTTCTTTGTCGGGGAAGCTACCCAGCTATTA
>CALCUQ010000208.1 GCA_937906795.1 uncultured Bacteroidales bacterium
TAATAGTCGTTCAAAGCAATAAAGAAAGGCTCTGTAATTTGATAGAACTTGTTTTTCTGCTGTTTCTTTACCAGTAACTTTGTTGCAAGCATTGGGGTAAAAGTAAGTGCAGCAAAGGATGAAATGATTACTGAACCTGATATCACAATACTGAACTCTCTAAAGAGTCTTCCTGTTTGTCCCTCCATAAATACAATAGGGAAGAACACTGCAACAAGAGTAATAGTTGTAGAAATAACAGCAAAGAATATCTCTTTTGATCCTTCTATACCTGCTTGAGAGGGATCCATCCCTTTTTCAATCCTCACATAGATATTCTCTGTCATAACTATTGCATCATCAACCACCAGACCTACTGCCAGAACAACGGCAAGCATAGAGAGAACATTGATGGAGAATCCTGCAATATACATAATAAAGAATGCTCCAATAAGGGATACTGGAATAACTATACAAGGAACCAGTGTAACCCTCCAGTCTCTAAGGAAAAGAAATATAATAATTATTACAAGGATAAATGCAACATATACAGTCTCCTTTACCTCAGAAATGGATGCTCTGATAAATCTTGTATTGTCAAAACCGTATGAATACTTTACATCACTTGGGAGATCTTTCTGCATTCTCTCCATTCTCTCATATACAGCATCTGCAATATCTATATGATTGGCACCTGGTTGGGGTGTAACAACTACACCAACCATTGGAATACCGTTCATTTTCATATAACTTTTAATGTCTGCCGGCCCAAGTTCTGCACGCCCTATATCACTGAACCGTACTATCTTGCCATCAACTTCCTTAATGATAAGGTCATTGAATTGCTGAGCAGTATGCATAAGTCCCAAAGTGCGTATTGTAAGCTCAGTGGTATTACCTTCAATACTACCAGAAGGAAGTTCTACGTTTTCAGCGTCAACTGCATTCTTTATATCCATTGGGGTGATTCCATAACCAGACATTTTTATAGGATCTAGCCATAGTCTCATTGAATATTTTTTCTCACCCCAAATGCTTACACCACTTACATCGGGAATTGTCTGTAGCTGTTCCTTAACTGTAAGATCTGCAATCTCACTCAGTTCCAAAAGTGACCGTTTGTCACTTTGTAGAGCAACCATAAGAATAGGACGTGAATCTGCATCTGCTTTAGAAACAGTAGGAGGGTCGCAGTCTCTTGGAAGGAATCTCTGGGCTCTTGAAACTTTATCCCTTACGTCATTGGCTGCAGTTTCCAGATCTACAGACAACTCAAATTCTACAGTAATACGGCAAGATCCTTGCTGGCTAACACTTGAAAGAGAACGAATGCCGGGAATACCATTAATATTCTGCTCAAGTGGTTCAGTAATCTGATTTTCAATTACATCAGCATTAGCACCGGCATATGAACATGAAACAGATATAATAGGATTGTCTACAGATGGATATTCTCTTACGCCCAAATATGTATAACCTATCATTCCAAACAATAGGATTATAACTGTCATTACAGTTGCAAGAACGGGGCGTTTGATACTTAGTTCAGAAATGTTCATATGGCACTTAATCTATATTATCCAAAACTACAGGTAATCCCATTCTTAATTGTAATGTTCCCGATACAATAACAGTGTCACCTTGTTTTAAACCATTTACAATCTGAACCTCTTTGTCGTTTCTTATTCCCACCTGTACAGAAACAGGATGAGCTTTACCATTTTTATAAAGAAACAGTTTGTCAACACCCATCTCTGGAACAATTGCCTCTGATGGAACAGTAATGGCATTTTCAATTCTCTGTTTTTCAAGATTAACAGATGCATATCTGCCTGCAAGTGCAGCCCCTTTTTTATTGTCATAGAGTGCTCTTACAGAAAGAGTATGGGTTGCGGGGTCAATCATTGACTCTTTTGCATATACCTTAGCATGGAATGTGGAGAGTTCTCCTGGAAGAGAAAACTCAACATTATATCCAATCTGAACATCATCTGCATAATGCTCTGGAACAGCAAACTCAACTAAAATAGGGGAGATCTTGGTCAATTTTGCTACTACAACAGAGGGAGATGCATAGGTTCCAACACTAACTTCTCTAAGTCCTATGATTCCATCAAATGGAGCTCTAAGTTCTGTAAGCTCTATATTTGCTTTAACTATCTCAATCTCAGCTTCCAAAATAGCCAAATCGGTCTTTACCTGCTCATAAGCCTCCTTACTTACCGCATCTCTTTTTAGAAGGGTACTTTGTCTGTAAACTCTGTCTTTGGCAAGTTTGAGTTGAGATGTAAGTTTACTTAGCTGGGCCTGCAGTGTCCTGTCATTTACTTTTGCAAGCAAATCCCCTTTTTTTACATATGTACCCTCTTTAAAATTGATATGGGTAATTTTTCCAGAGGTCTCAAAAGAAAGGTCAACAACTTCGTCGGGAAGCAAACTTCCATTAATAAAAATTTCATCCGACAATGTTTTAGGTTCTACAATAACCGCATTGACATTAAGAATATTCTTTTTGGGTTTATTATTTGTAAGTTTATCTGCTGCTGAAAGTTCTTTATTGGTATCTGGGAGTTGTGAATAAACTCCAAAAGCAGCAACAGAAATTAGGATAAGGGCTACTAAACCCCATTTGATTCTTTTGTTCATTATTGTAAAGTTATATGGTACTGTTTTTTAAATCTGTTCCCGACGGACTCTGGAATACTCTTAATCCAAAAGTGTGAAGAATAGACAACATGTGATCAAACACTTCTGCTTGAAGAGCTTCATAGTTAAGCCAAGCTGTATCTGCAGAGAAGAAATACAATTCAATTGGCATTCCATAAGATGTAGGTTGCAATTGGCGTACAAGAATTGTCAATTCTTTACTAACCTTAGGATGGTTATGCAGATAATGCTCAATGTAATGTCTGAAAATATGAAGGTTTACCTCTTCTTTTGATGAGTACTCAAATCCTTCCATCCACGGTTGTTGCTTAAATTGTTCCAATTCTTCCTTTGTGCAAAATCTTACGGTATTCATATCTATATTTATGGAACGTTTGACTCTACGTCCACCGGTGTCAAACATCCCTCTCCAGTTCTGGAATGAATCATTCAAAAGTGCATAAGGAGGTACTGTAGTAATGGTATTATCCCAATTGCGGACTTTTACAGTTGTAAGAGTAACCTCTATAACATCTCCATCTGCACCATATTTGGGCATTGTAATCCAATCTCCAGGACGTAGCATGTCATTTGCTGTAAGTTGAATACCAGCTACAAAACCTTTGATTGTATCCTGAAAAACCAACATCAAAATGGCAGTACCTGCACCAAGACCTGTAAGAACAGCAATAGGATTCTTATCTATAATTGTACTGATTATAATTATAACGCCTATACATATTACAACAAGTTTGATCATTTGATAAAATCCTTTCAATGAATGGTCCTTGAACTTTTTATGCTCATTGGACATTGCATAAAGGGATGATATAAATGCACAAGAGAGTTGCATACATACAATAATAATATATACAATACAAATTCTTAGCGCTAAAACAAGTATACTGCTCATAGGTAAAACTACCGGTAGTAGAGAATATACCAGAATAGGAGGAATTAGTCTGAATACGTGTTTAAGAACATCCTTACTCAATAAATAATCATCCCATGATGTATCTGTTTTGGAAGTAACTTTATGTATTATTGGTATAATTGCCTTTTTGCTTACTTTATTAATAATAACAGACAGCAATATAATTGCAATTATAGCTCCAATTTGTAGAATTAATGATATATAGTTGTCAGGTATGCCACATTCCTGCAACCAGAGCGTCATAGATTTTGTTATTGTTTCCATCCTTCAATTAGCGACTTAGTTCAAGTTGTTGCAATATCCAGTCTAAAAATGGTCTTAAAGACTCAGCAGCGGGTTCAGCAGTTTTTACAGACAATGAAATGTCTGAGCCCATTCCGGTTAGTATATCAAAACGGTGATTGTCAGCTTTATCAATTCCTTCTATAGCAGACCAGCCTTTTGCAAATGTGATTCTGTCAATATTAGTGTTCTTTTTATCTGTTAAAGCTTTTAGCATTAATTTTCCATTATCAGCCATAGATTTTAATTTTGCAACCCAAGGTCTTATATCGGCATAAAACAAACTGTCGCTCTGGGATTTTGATACCGACATTTGCGAAATTATATCACATGCAAAGCTAATACTGTCAAGCTCAAGTAAAATATCTTTTGCAGAAGCATTATCCGGAGAAGAACTGTATGCCTGCTTAAACTCATCAATGAGTTTTGCCAATTTTGAATTGTGGTCATAATAGCGTAGATATGGAACTAAATATTCTAATGTTTTTGCCCGGATGTCTCCAACAACAGCATCCAAAGATGCTCTCCAACTGTTCATATTGTTGAACTGAGACATATTCCAGGTATAATCTCCTAAACTGAACAAAGGAATCTTAGAGAGTTCACCTTGTTGCATAGGATTTATAATCAGAGTATTAAGAGAAAGTTTCTCTTCCAGTCTTGAATTTGAATCAATATGGGTTTCGTCTGAGAAGTTAGTATATGTATCCCCGATAAATATTTTGGTTACGTCTACATCATTGCATGGATAGTTCCACCACCAGGCAACTTCTCTACCAAGATAATTGTTTAATACAGCCAAATCTGTGTTGTTAGGAACAGACCAAACATTTTTTCCTGTAGTATAAATGTTCACTTTTTCAGGCACAGGCCTTAGTGACTCCCAGAATTTCTGGGCAAGTTCAGGTTTAACCCAACTGTATGCATAAAGCTGGGGAACATATTGTAAAGGTTTAACCATATCAGAAGGTTTAGTGCCTTCTTTGTTCCATTTGGCATCAACCATATTTTGCAGTTCAGACAATCTGTTTGCACATAACTCAAGGGATGGAGAATCATATGGTACACCTACATCATCAACAAATACACCAAACTGACGCACTCCAAGATTATACATAAGATCAAACTTAGACATAATTCTATCGAGAACATCTGGATTTTCTGGAGATGTAAAAGTCTGGCCTGGATGTATTGACCAAATAAAATTGACTTTAGACTCATGAGCTACTTTGCACAATTGCTCCATCATCTGAGCAGTCATAAGGCCAAAGCGTTTTTCTTTTTCTGATATTTTGGCAGGGTAGGGCTTATCCCAGTATCTGGAATGATATGGATCACTTTTAGCTCCATACATATAAGTATTCAATTTGTATCTTGCCATAAAACGGAACAAATCTTCTGTTACTTCTTTACTGTATGGAACGCCATAATATCCCTCTATAACTCCTCTATATTGGACATCTGCATAATCATAAATGGTAACACAGTTCAGATTATCAGCACCATTATCCAATATCTGCTCTACAGTTGCCAAACCGTAAAATACGGCATCTGTATTTTCTCCAAGAACAACAACAGTAGCTTTTCCACTTGTGTTTGTAAGGCTTACAATATGACGGTCATATTTATCATTATTAAAAACATCCCTATTAAGTTTTAATTTTGAAGCCATGCGGTCTGCAGATCCATTGCTCCCATTAATACCAAGATATATTGTAGATAATCCAGCTTTGGGCTTTTGTACAAAAGATGGATTCAGACCTTTGTCATTTAATATCTGCTCTATTCTGTTACGGGTAAAATCATCTATATCACTCTCTGCAACAACATTGACAGTAGAGGTGAATGAGGTTTTTCCTTTAGAAATTATCTGCTGCTGGGGAGTTGGGTAAATAGTATATTTGTCTTGAGCAAACATATAACTGCCAACAACAAAAATGAATAAAAATACTATAAGTGACTTTTTCTGCATAATAAATATATTTGCTGTAAAAATAGCAAATAATTAACACACAACAAAGGCACTATTAATGTTTTACGACAACATTTTAAGACCTACAATAGATGCAATCAATGTGAAAGTGAAGAACAGTTTCCAGAAAGTTACCGGTTCGTGAAAAATAAAGATTCCAACCAGTACAGTACCAACAGCTCCTATTCCGGTCCATACAGGATAAGCAATACCAATAGGTAAAGATTGGGTTACTTTAGCTAAAAGAGACATGCTGACAACTGAAAAAAAGACAAATCCAGTAATCCACATCCACCACTGGAGTCCATCTACAGATTTAGCTCTTCCAAGACAATAGGTAAAGCCAACTTCACATAAGCCGGCAATAATCAAGATAATCCAATTCATAAAATTAAGAAAAATCCTATTGAG
>CALCUQ010000209.1 GCA_937906795.1 uncultured Bacteroidales bacterium
TCCAGCTAATAGTAACTGTCTTAGCTAAAACATTAGGACTAGGTATTCCTGCCTTTAATAATGCTTTATCAAAATTTAAATTTGAATTGATTTTGTGAGCGGGGATAAATATAGAACCATTTATTACTTTCTCACCAGTTCCTCTTATATAAGGATAATTAGGAGTTCTCATAATAGTAGAAAAGATTTCTTCTCCATATATAACATTAAAGGAGGCTGAATCAGAATGCAATACCGACTCCGGCATTCAGCCAGGTCTTCCTGGAATAAGGATTGTTCACAAAAGAAACCTGTACAGGAACATTGATCTTTCCGACAGAGAACTGATGTCTGTAGCGCAATTCGAGATGTATTATAGCAAAATCCCTTGTATATCCGGTGTAGTTGCCTTTGAAGATGCTTGTACCGCAAAAGAGCGAAAGCCTGCTGTTCTCATTGAACTGGTGATAGATTTCCGGCTCAAGATATGATGAAAACGATGCTCTTCCCAAAGTTCCGTCAGCCTGAGGGATCCAATCTCCGTTGATGAAAGTGAACCATCTCAGTGCAAAGGGCAGGTTTCCGGGTTCATAACATATTATAGCCTCCTGAATGTGGTTTGTCTCCCCTTTCCTGAAGTTGAAATAATTCTCAGGAGTCTGATAGGTTGACAGACGTGCGTAGTAGTCCGCAAGATGGAAGGTAAAGTCCCCTGCCTTGTAGGATATATCCCAATCTATCTCCTTATATTTGTCATCATATGAAATGAAGCCATAGGACTGGAGCGTGAAATTGCCATAATTGAAGGAAAGACAAGGAGCCGCATGAGCTCCGCACTCCTTCGACCCTCTCCAAAGGTATGCAGAAGCAGGTTGCGTTCTGGTTAGGCATTTCTGCCTGCCCAAGGGTTCTTATCCTGGATGAGCCTGTTGATGGACTTGACCCTGTAATGCGTAAGAATGTATGGAGAATAGTATTGCAGGATGTAGCAGAACGTGGTACAACAGTTCTTGTGTCAAGCCATAATCTGCGTGAGCTTGAGGATGTATGTGACCACGTTGGTATTATGCATAAGGGCAGAG
>CALCUQ010000210.1 GCA_937906795.1 uncultured Bacteroidales bacterium
AGCAGAGAGAATGCAGTAAAGGTAATTGAGGCATTGGAGGTTGGGCAGCAGCCTGCCAAGGAGCACCTGGATATGGTAAACAAAGGCTCTGAAAGAGTTAATGAATACGTTGAAAATCTATGCGGAAGCTATATTGAAAAGGGGAAAATTGTAGGTATTGTAGGCGGAGAACACAGTGTCCCTTTTGGTTTGATAAAAGCGTTGGCAAACCATAATGAGGAGTTTGGCATTCTTCATATAGATGCTCATGCCGATTTGAGATGTGCATATGAAGGATTTGAGTATTCACACGCTTCAATTATGTATAATGCAGTATCCAAAATACCTCAGGTGGCGCAACTTACACAGGTTGCAGTCAGGGATTTCTGCAGTGATGAGTGGAATATTATGCAGGAGTGTGCAAAAGTAACATCCTTCACCGACAGAGAAATTGCAAATCTTAAGTTTGAAGGAGGGTGTTGGAAGGATATTTGCAACCAAATTGTTTCAACACTTCCAGAAAAAGTTTACATAAGTTTTGATATTGACGGATTGTCTGCCGATTTGTGCCCAAATACCGGAACACCGGTGCCTGGAGGACTCTCATTTAGAGAAGCTGATTATTTGTTGGAGGCGCTTGTAAAGCAAGGGAAGAAGATAATTGGTTTTGATTTGTGCGAAGTTGCTCCAGCAGAAGAAGGAGAGTGGGATGCAAATGTTGGGGCAAGGGTTTTGTTCAAGTTGTGTTGCTGGACCAAAATGTCTGTATAGAATTCAAAAAAAATATTATCTTTGTTTGCTTGTAAAAAAAATAAAACAATGAAAGGAAAAATAATAAGCAATAATACTATTTTAAAAAATACGATAGAACTTAGACATTTTTATAAATCATTTGTAAAGAATGAATCTATTGGAGGTGTGTTGTTGCTTATTTGTGCAATTATAGCCATTTTGTTTGTCAATGTTATTGATGCCCATGCATGGCACAGTTTCTGGCAAACTCCTATTGGACTTACAATAGGAAGCTTTAAATTGGAGATGTCATTTGAGCAGTGGATCAATGATGGCCTGATGGCTGTGTTTTTCTTTGTTGTTGGTCTTGAGAT
>CALCUQ010000211.1 GCA_937906795.1 uncultured Bacteroidales bacterium
CAAGGTTGTGGAAAGGAGCTAAAGAGGCTACCCAACTGAATATGCCAAATGTTGCATTTATAAGAACCCGTATAGAGTTTATAGAGTCTTTATTTGACAAAGATGAAATTGAACAAATATGGATAACATTTGCAGATCCTCAGATTAAAAGGGAAAGAAAAAGACTTACCGGCCCAATGTTTCTTACCAGATACAGAAACTTTCTCAAACCAGATGGCATTGTAAATCTGAAAACCGACAGCAGATTTCTGTATGAGTACACATTAGCTTGCACACAAGAGAATAACCTTACTTTATTAAAGGCAGATTCTGATATTTACTCTAAAGCAGATATTGACCCAATTCTCACAATAAAAACATTCTACGAAGCTCATTATCTTAAAAAGGGACTGCCAATTACATATATGGCCTTTAAGATAGATAACCGTGGGCAACTTAAATTCCCTCAATGGGATGAACAGTACTGGGAAGAAGAGGAGATAAAAAGTCACGGATATACTCCAGCCAACAAAGGATAAAAAAAGGGGCATCTGCCCCTTTTCTGTTATTATTTGATTACACCCAATTCTTTTCCAATCTTTACAAAAGCTGCAATAGCTTTATCCAAATGCTCAACCTGGTGACCGGCAGATATCTGAACTCTTATTCTTGCCTGATCTTTAGGAACAACCGGATAATAGAATCCTACAACATATATACCCTCCTGCAAAAGCTTTTCTGCCATTACTTGAGACAATTTAGCATCGTACAACATTACAGCACAAATAGCAGATTGGGTAGGTTTGATATCAAAACCTGCCTCTTTCATCTTTGATACAAAATAATCTGTATTTGAATGCAGTTTATCTTGCAACTCATTTGTTCTCTCCATCATATCAAACATTGCACATCCTGCAGCAGCAACCATTGGAGGGATAGAATTAGAGAACAAATATGGACGTGAACGTTGTCTGAGCATATCTATAATCTCTTTCTTTCCTGTAGTAAAACCACCTATTGCTCCTCCAAAAGCCTTACCCAATGTTCCTGTAAGAATTTCAATCTTACCTCTTAGGTTATGCAACTCAGTAGTACCTCTACCTGTTTTTCCTACAACACCTGCAGAGTGAGACTCATCTACCATAACAAGAGCATTGTATTTTTGAGCCAACTGGTAAATCTTATCCAAAGGACACACATTTCCGTCCATAGAGAAGACACCATCTGTAACAACTATTCTAAATCTTTGGGCCTGAGCTTGTTTAAGACACTCTTCCAACTCCTCCATATTTGCATTTGAGTATCTGTATCTTTTGGCCTTACACAATCTTACACCATCTATAATTGAGGCATGATTAAGTGCATCTGAAATAATTGCGTCTTCTTCTGTAAACAAAGGTTCAAAAACTCCACCATTTGCATCAAAACAAGCTGCATATAAAATAGTATCTTCTGTACCAAAGAACTGTGCAATTTTAGCCTCCAACTCTTTATGCAAATCCTGAGTACCACAGATAAATCTTACACTGGACATACCAAACCCTCTCTCATCCAATGCCTTCTTTGCAGCATCTATCAACTCCTGGTTGTCAGACAATCCCAAATAGTTGTTTGCACAGAAATTAAGCACATCTGCGCCAGTGCTCACTTTTATTGCAGCACTTTGAGGAGAAACAATTATCCTTTCAT
The DNA here is from genome assembly GCA_937906795.1 of uncultured Bacteroidales bacterium. Lineage (GTDB taxonomy): Bacteria > Bacteroidota > Bacteroidia > Bacteroidales > UBA932 > Egerieousia. The sequence goes on from CALCUQ010000211.1 coordinate 1,669, forward strand.
TTTTGAGGAAATCAGCGAAG
>CALCUQ010000212.1 GCA_937906795.1 uncultured Bacteroidales bacterium
CTCGTGCAAAAGAGATAACATCTTTACTGTATAGGCAATTTTGCGGATCATTCAAAGGGAACTTATCTATTCTTGAATGATTTGCGTGAGCAGAGATATATCCGTCGGGAATACGGATTGCAACCCAGTTTGCTCCTCTGTTTATATTTTCCCCTTTTTTATTGAGTTTTACTCCTTTTCCTACCATCTCAAGAATCCAGGCCTCATTTTTGTCTGCAATTGAGAAAGATTCTCCTCCCGATGCAAAACCATACTCCTCAACCAAAGAGGTCATAACCTCTATTGCTTCCTTTGCACTCTTTGCTCTTTGTAAAGTGATATAAATAAGCGAGCCATAATCAATTATACCAGTTGTATCAACAAGTTCCTCTCTCCCCCCAAAAGTTGTTTCTGTGATAATAAGCTGATGCTCATTCATATTTCCCATTGTGGAATAAGTTTTAGCAATTTGAGCTATCTGGCCCATATATCTTCCAGTATCCCATTCATAAACAGCAAGTTTACTTCCTTTAGGAAAAATATTTGCAGGTGTATGATAAAGTTCTCCATACAATACATGTGCATCTGCAGAATAAGTTACCATTACAGAACCATCCTTACTGGCTCCTTTTGTAACTATGATATTTGTACATGCAGAGGCTCTGTTGTATACCAACAGTGCAATAAGCACTAACGCCAAACTCTTTAAAATCTTTCTCATATCTTATCTTTTTTAATTAACTTAGCAGTTTAAAGCAAATATAATACTAAAAAATAACATATAAAGAGTACTGTATGAAGAAATTTTTACATTTGGCTCTTTTGGCTGTAGCTTTATTTAGCGTAGAGAATATGGCCGCACAAGAGCAGGAGCCTCCAAAAATGGATCCTATTGAAATGGCCAGCGAGTTTACAGAAAAACTTATTACAGAACTGGAACTCAATTCAACGCAAGCCTTTTATGTAGATTCTGTTTTGCAGGTCAACTATACCGGCCTTATTGAAGAATTTGAAGCTCTTAAAGCCAGAGGCAGCCAGGACAACAATTCCTATAAGATTATAAGTGACAAATGGGAAGATAAAAATATTGCCGCTTTTAAAATTATAATGGATGACCAACAACTTATAAAATATCTTAAGTTAATGGGAAAAGGTAAAGAGTATAAAAAAGGTAAAGACGGCAAATATTACAAAAAAGAGAAAAAATAAAGAGATTATTACTAAAAGATGGGAGGCTGGCCCAAAAGGTGATGTGACCCCCAAAAGTTGGACGGTTTAACATTATTAAGAGGCCCTCTTAGA
>CALCUQ010000213.1 GCA_937906795.1 uncultured Bacteroidales bacterium
CTACAGGCCATATAATGCCCAGACCGGGGAAGTTGCACCGGTAAGCTACAATGACAAAAGCGGATACGAAAGGACAACCCTGCTCAACGGCCTTTCCATCAATTATACCGGCAAAAAGGTGATCTTCTCCAGCACCACCACCTGGCAGTACCTGGATGACCGGATGACACTCGACCAGGATTTCTCCCCTGCAAGCATCTTCACCCTGCAGCAGGCCCAGCACGAGAACACAATTACACAGGATTTTGTGATAAAAAGGGCTCAGGCAGAGAAAAAATGGCAATGGCTGAGTGGAATAACCCTGTTCTACAAAGATATGGAGATGGATGCCCCGGTAAGGTTCAAGGAAGATGGAATAAACACCCTCATACTTGGGAACATCAATGAGAAAATACACAAATATATGCCGCAAAGCACACTCTCGCTAAAGGAGAAGGAGTTTGATCTCAACAGCAATTTCCAGCTCCCTGTACTTGGTGCGGCAGCATACCACCAGAGCCAGTTCACTGCAGGGAAATTCACCTTTACTGCAGGCTTGAGACTGGACTACGAGAAAACCGGCATAGACTACAACTCAAACACCGCCATAAACTACATTCTGCCACCATTTGTAAGGGACTACAAACTTGTTGAGAGCAAAATGGCCGGGGAGCTGGAAGATGAGTACTTTGAAGTGCTTCCAAAATTCGGCATCCAGTACAGTTTGGGCAAGAACGGTACCCTGTATGCCAGTGTAACCAGAGGATTCAAGGCAGGAGGATACAACACACAGATGTTCTCCGACATCCTGCAGAACCAGCTGAAGAGAGATATGATTCTTGGTATGGGTATTCCCGACAGGGTTATGGATATGATAGGTCTCAAACCCGATGCAGCATATTCACCCGATGAGATAATAACCTATAAGCCCGAGTACAGCTGGAACTGGGAAGTGGGAGCGCACCTCAATTTCCTTGGAGGAAAACTCATTGCCGATGCAGCCCTTTTCTACATAGACTGCACAGACCAGCAGCTGACCGTTTTCCCTCACGGAGAGACAACCGGCCGTATGATGACAAATGCCGGCAAGACAAAAAGCATTGGAGCGGAAATATCTGCAAATGCAAAGATAACCCCGGCCCTCAATCTGGGGATTGCCTACGGGCACACCTCAGCAGAGTTTGTGAAATATGATGACGGCATCCACAACTATGAAGGGAACAAGGTGCCTTATGTTCCGCAGAACACCTTCTCTGCAAACGCCTCATACACATTCTGGTCTTTGGGCAAAGTATTGGACAAACTGCAGCTGAGGGCAGGATACAACGGTACAGGCAAGATTTACTGGAATGAGGAG
>CALCUQ010000214.1 GCA_937906795.1 uncultured Bacteroidales bacterium
GGTAGGCGTCAAATTCAGGCCCCTCTACACAAGCAAAACGGACCTTGCCACCAACTGTCACTCGACAAGCACCACACATTCCTGTACCATCCACCATTAAAGTATTTAAACTAACTATTAATGGAATATTGTACTGCTTCATCGCCAATGTTACAAATTTCATCATAATCATAGGGCCAATTGCCACAGCTGAGTCATACTCCTTGCCCTCAGCAATTAGTTTATGAACCATATCTGTCACAAGACCTTTAGCTCCGGCAGAACCATCATCTGTAGTGATATATAAATTATCACAAACAGCACGCATCTCCTCCTCAAAAATGAGTAGTTCACTGCTCTTCGCTCCAATTATTACATCTACTCTGGATCCGTGATTATGAAGCCATTTAACCTGAGGATATACCGGTGCAGTACCTAAACCACCAGCTACAAAAAGAAATCTCTTTCCCTTGAGCTCCTCATCACTTAAATGGATAAAATCCGAAGGGTGACCAAGTGGACCTACCACCTGGTCAAAAGATTCCCCTTTGGATTTATTGCATATTTTTTTACTTGACAGACCAACCTTTTGGGTAACAATAGTAATAACTCCCTTTTGTGAATCATAATCACAAATCGTAAGGGGAATCCTCTCCCCTTTTTCATCAGGAATAACTATTAAAAATTGTCCTGGCTCGGCCGCCGCAGCAACTCTTGGAGCATATACATCCATCAATGTAATAAGTGGATTCAGCTCCCTTTTATCTAAAATTTCGTACACTATCAATTAAATTTCGTTTAAAGCTTTGAATGAATATCCCTTCTTCTTAAGATATTTAATAATATCATCCAATCTTTCAAAAAGTTTATCAGTACGCTCTTTGCTTACACCTGGATGTATAAGGATAACTGCACCATTCAAATTATTCTCTTTCTCAAACTTATAAAGAGTATCAATCAATTCTTGACTTGATTTATAATTCTTTGATCTTGGAGTAGTATAATCAGCAGGTGTTGCAGTGCCAGGAGTGTAGTTCATTACATTGACACCCAATGACTTAAGAACGCTTACATTATCAGCAGTATAGTATTCGTATGGTGGAATATACCAACTTGCATCTTCTGCTTTAACACCAAATTTTGCAAGTTCTGCCATATTCAATTTATAATCTGTAATAAGACTATCAACACTTACAAGAGGTTTTCCGTCACCCCAAGTTGCATAAAGAAGATGGTTATCAGAGTGACCACCAACATAGTGTTTTTCATCAATAATTCTCTGAATCATCTCTTTTTGCTCCTCTAAACGCAAGAAATTTCCTGTTAAGAAGAAGTTTCCTTTGATTTTGTGTTTATTCAAAACTTTAAGGATATGTTCACCGCCATTAAATGCATAATCTGCAGTGAATGCCAAATAGATATTTTTCTTCTCTGGTTCAACTCTTACAATAGCACCTTTTGAATCCTCTTCAACATTGATTGTTTTTTGAGCATTACCTGCAGCTTCAAGTTGTCCGAAATAGTAAGTCAAACCTGCAGTACCATCCATTGTTGGTTCATTGCTTGAATAGTCTCCAATATCATCGTGATAAACAGCGATACCACAATTCAATGCTGCGAATGAATCTGGTTTTGTCAAAGCAAATCCTGCTCTTTCAAGGAATACTGTTCTGTAAACAGGTCCATCAACCAAACCACCGTATGTATTTACACCCATCTTAACTGTGTATGAAGAGTGTGGTTCAACCGGTGTATCATAAATAGATGCATCTGGGTAACCGCAAATCATAGATGTTCCCCAAGGATTACATCCAAGAAGCCAGTCTCTCAATGCCATCTCGAGCTCAAGATATGTATTGTCTCCAGTTACTTTATTATACAGTCTGGCATGAGTTATAGCCGCAGATGTCAAGTTATTTGAGCACCACAAATAAGGGATTCCATGCATAAAAGGATCATCTTTACCTCTGTTTAAGATACACTCAAGAGCATCCTTCATAAATCTCTGATATTTTTTTGCAATAACCGGATTACTGCTCTTTGCCAAAAAGTAATGGCCCAGATTTATAAAAGGATACCATTGATAATGTCTGCCTCTGCCAAGTTCCATCCAAGGAGAAATAGGCTCAAGTTGACCCCAGTAGTCAGCTTTCTTGGCCCAGTTATTGTCTCCCGACAACTCCATCATTGTAGCAGCTGCCAGTTCAAGGTCATCTGTATATGTATCCTCCTCATAAAAATATGGAGACACAAGACATGCTGTCTGGGTATTTCCCGGATTATCTTCTCCAAACTTAAAAGCCTGCTCAGCTTTTATCTGCATTTTTTTTATTTAAATATAGGGGAGAAGAATTTTATGATTAAATTTGATTCAAAAACAATGCAGATTGAGCTGGATTTACCTGAAGGTGAGGCTCAGTTTATGAGAGAAGTCAGCTCTATTATAGCTGCCCTTAGGGAC
>CALCUQ010000215.1 GCA_937906795.1 uncultured Bacteroidales bacterium
TGGACAGTGGGCTGGATGTTGGACTGCAGGAGTTGTAGCCAAGGCTAATGACATAATTGCGAAAAATGTAAGCAACAAAGGCAAGATATATGGTGCAACTGCTACAACAGTATGGACTGCAGGAGTGATTGGAGAGACTTCAGTGAGATTGATGGAAAATGTAAATAACTATGCTGTCATAACAGGAGGAAATGGGGCAAGTAATGTTTATACAGGCGGTTTGGCTGCATATGTGAGCTACAGTTATACTTATGAGTCTTATGTGAGGAATTGCCATAACTCGGCTGAAATTTTTGGTGGGGATGCTCCTATAGACCCTGATTCAAGAACTGAAAGCTACAAGAGTATAGGTGGCCTTTTTGGAGAAGCAATAGACATAAAAGAGATAAGCAATTGCAGTAATAGTGGAAAGGTGAATTCTAAAGTTCTGCACTTAAAGTCATATTATTATCCAACAAATTATGTAGGAGGTCTGATTGGCTATAATTCGTCGGGAATATATGATTGTAATAATAGTGGAGATGTATATGTGGAGCGAAATGGCGCAGTAGGCGGTATTGCAGGTAGTTCGGGGGCGAAAGCATTTAAAGTTACCAGGACTGTAAATACAGGTAATATTACATTGACAGATTGCATCACTTTCTCGGAAATTGGCGGAATTGCAGGACATACAGGTGGAGAAGAGATTTCAGAATGCGTTAATAAAGGTGAATTGAAAGCAAGCGAATCAGCTACAGGTGAGAGCGCAAGCTTCATTTCTCTTGGAGGTATAGCAGGCAAAAGTTTGGGAGGTAAGTTTGATAGTGCAACTAACACTTTGCCTCCTAGTATATTGAATTGTACAAATGAAGGCAAAATAGAACTGTTGACTCCTATCCAATATACGGTATACTGCGGTGGTATACTTGGATGGCAGCAAAACTCAAACGGTAATATCAAAGGTTGTAAGAATACTGCAGATATTATCAGTAATAATTCAAAACAGGGACATGTATTCACAGCTGGAATCGTGGCAGTTACCTATAATACATTGGTTGACAACTGTGTCAATAGCGGATCTGTTACCGGAGGTGTTGCGTTGACTTCTGATCCTTATCGTGAGACATCGGCAGTAGGAGGTCTGGTGGCAATGTTAAGTCAAGGTACAGTGTTCAACTCTAGCGAGAATGCGGGTATAATAAAATACAATGATTCTGGTTTTACTAAAAATCTGGGAAGTGCTGTAGGTTATCTTGAATACGATCAGCAAGCTGGATTTATATCAACATTGTGTACATGCACTAAGGATACCAGCGGTCAAGGTTTGCCAATGATAGGTGGAGGCCATACTGAGATGACCCAATACACCTCTTGTCCGGCTCACTGATTATAAGTAATTGATTGATATAAGCCCCAAACGTCAGATAAAGACTTTTGGGGCTTATGTTAGTTATTGCTTTGTTAGCAGCTCTTCCATTAATGCAAGGTCCATTTTTACTTCTCCTTGCATAAGGTATTCATTCTGCATAGAAGAAACGGAATCCATTATAGCTTTAGCCCCAGCAGCATCTTCTTCCATTATAAGTTTCACTGCAAACATTACCCTTTCCTTTGAACTCATCACTTTATGATGTTGGGTAATGTAATTTTGTATCTCTTTGGTATATAACTCACGGGCTCTTTGGATGCGACCTGTTGCTAATGATGTATAAATTAGTTCACAGACAATTTCATTTACAAATAGTGGAGCAATATTCTCTTTGTGCGAGTATGCCTGTTGTAGCATCTGATGAGATTTTTCCATATCACCGCAGTCCATAATGTAAGAAGCCTCCATAAGTTTGATTGAAAGCTTAAGAGGATCACCCCAATTAAAATCATCCCCTTGTGGCGTTGTGAACCATTCAGATGGCATGTCTTTGGGTCTGATTCCTTCTTGTACAAGGGCATTAACTCTAAGTTGTGTACACATAGCTTTTTTGCTCTCCAGATTGTGGCTAAGCATTCTTAGGTTGTATCCGTCATTTGGCATTCCGCCAACCTTAAAAGGAATACCATTGAGTAAGGCAAAGAAGATACCTGTAAGAGCAAATATGAAAATGAATGTCTTTGCAAGAGCCCCTTCTATAAAGAAGAATCCGCATAATATTCCTCCCGACAACAATAGATTTGCAAGGAATCCTCCTGCATTATACCATAAAGTATTTATCTGTTCAACAGGTTTTTGTGGAGGGACAAGAAGACATTGCCCACCTGTTCCGGCAATCTTGAATCTTTTTATACGCAGTTTCCCGCTCTCTTTAAGAAGAGTATAATTGAAGATTCTGAATGAAACAAATCTATACCCGGTAAGAAGACCTGCTATCAGATGTCCCCCCTCATGTATAAGCACATGCAACACAATAGAAAGTAGGAAACTCAAAATGGAAAACAATATTACGCCACCCATTTCCAACAGTTCCACATTCTTGAATTTACCCAGGAATTCTCCAAAGGTAAGATCTGTTGTAAGTACTATAAATAGAGTTGAAACGCCAAATCCCAATGCTGCTCCAATCATGAGCGAGCCAATAATTTTTAAAACCTGCTTCATAATGGCGCAAATTTACAGTAAATTTATCAAGCCGGGAATTTATTTTGAAGAGTCTCCCCCAATACAAGTTTTAGGGTCATACTTTACATCAAGTGTTCCACCTGTGTATCCCATACCAAGTACTTGTTGTATGTACAGCTCCATTTTAGCTTGTGAATAAGTGCTGAAATTTTCTTGTTTTGAATATGTAATGGTATACTTGATTGAGCCTGGGGTATCTTCTTCTGTAAAGTCATAGATTGCCCATTTCTTCACCTCCCATGGAATAATATTGCCTAAACCGTGGAAATAATTCTCTCCCTTGGAGATAAACTCCTTGCCCTCTACAATCATAGTTGAAAGGAATGCAGATGAGTGGGGCGGGATGACAAGAATCTGCTCACTGGTATAAGTTGTGGTTGTTGCTTTGGTTTTTCCACCTCCAATGCTCACACCGGCACCCAGGTGGACATTTACACCAGTACTTCCAGCGTTGGTTACAGACATTTGCTTTGATCCATCATGGTAAATATGGGAAGAACCATCAAGATTTACGCGAAAACATTTGGCCTTGTCAACATAGATGGTCTGGTCAGTTTTGTTTGTTATTTTTATATCTCTATGCCCCACAACCCAATTGAAGGTTATTCGAGTTTCATTCCATTCAAATGCTACTTCTATATCCTCATTGGAAAGAACAGAATTTTTTGTAAAAGCAAATTTGTAGAAGAATATCTCTATTGGCTTTGTAGATGGAGCTCTTTCTTTTAGAGGTGTCATTTTTGAATTGTTGTATACATCCTTCAGTGCCTGGTTATTACTGGCAGTTGCAACTTCAATCAGACGAGGTTCTGCTGGAGAACCCTTTGGCTCAGATGTTACATTAACATCTTCTTTTATATTGTCGTATCTCTCCACTTCACCATTCTGGTAGTTGATTGATAAAATTTCAGAGAGCTTAAGTGTGTATAGCGGTCCGTCGGGATTAGAAGCTTTCTTATATTTAATTTCAGAGCTTGAAACTTCCATAACCTTGGATTGTATAATAGTACCATCTCTGCGCACGATCATATCTTGTGCAAAAAGTGGGGTTATCACAAGTATAGATAATAGTGTAAGAATTATTTGTCGGATGTTGTACATGTCTGTGGTATTTTATGTGTAACACACAAAAGTAGCTATTATTTAATAGATTAGCAAAGGAACTATTATCTTCTGGGTAATTGATTTTTTCTTTGCTGAAAAAATATACTAAATTGCACTGCTATCCATTAACAAAAACAACAGATGAAAGCAAGAATAACAAACAGGGAGATTTGGAGTATTGCGTTGCCTATTATGTTGGGAAATATGGCTCAGACCATTATCTCCTTCACCGATACAGCATTTCTGGGGCATCTTGGAGTGGTAGCATTAGGTGCATCTATGCTTGCCGGCCTTTTTTATTATGTTTTCACTACAATTGCAGCAGGATTTGCAATTGGAATTCAAATTATTGTAGCAAGACGTTTTGGAGAGAGAAACTATGGCAGAATAGGAGTAATCTTCGAGCATGGAGCCTTTTTTGTTCTGATATTGGGTTTGATATTGTTTTCAATTTTATATTTCTGTTCTGATCATCTTTTGCTTTGGCTTATTGATTCACCAAATATCTACCAGGCATCTTTGGACTATATAAAATTCCGTCAGTTTGGAATTGCATTTGTGTGCCTTAATTTCTTATACAGAGCATTATATGTGGGTATTTCCAATACAAAAGTAATTACATATTCTACAGTAATTATGGCTGTAGTAAATATTGTGCTTGATTATTGTCTGATATTTGGAAATTGCGGTTTCCCTCAAATGGGAATAGCAGGTGCGGCACTGGCATCTTTCTGTGCAGAGGTTTCGGCTTTTGTCTTCTTTACTGTATATAGCTATATAACATTAAGGAAGAGGGAGTTTGGAATGTTTAAGATTCATAAAATAGAGTCTGAGCTTATGGAGAGGATTTTAAAAGTATCAACCCCCACAATGGTGCAGAAACTTTTCTCTTTCAGCGTATGGTTTGTCTTTTTTGTCCTTATAGAGAAAATGGGAGAAACAGCTACAGGAATCTCCTCCATAACAAGGAGTGTATATATGATTCTCATTACCCCATGTTTTGCATTCTCAACAACAACAAACACATTAGTTAGTAGAATTATCGGTGAAGGAAACTCTTCCCTTATCTTCCCCACAGTTGGAAAGGTTTTGAAAAATTGTATGCTCTGTACAATTCCTATTGTGGTGATTGTTGCCATATTCCCTGTTCAAATTGCAAGTATCTATACAGATGATCTGGAGTTTGCCAAGTTGGTTGTCCCTGCAATTTTAGTTATATGCAGCGGAACAATTTTCCAGGGTATTGGCAATGCCTATTTTGAGGCGGTATCCGGTACCGGAAATACTGCTGCAGCATTGTATCTTGAGAGTGTGATTCTGGTTATATACATTCTTTTCATCTTTGCTATGACACACCTTACCACAAAAGTGGAGTTGGTGTGGACTGCAGAGCTTCTGTATGGAGCGCTTCTTGGAATCTTGTGTTACATATATATGAAATTTGCCAAGTGGGATAAAAATAGAATTTAATGTCAAAAAGTAATCTTATAGTGTCTATTTTTCTCTATATTTGTGAGTTTTTATTGCAAAAGGTAATATTCACATTACTTTTGTGCCGCTAAAATAACTGATACTAAAACCATAACAAGATGTCACACTTTTTACACAGGCTTGAGAATGCCATAAAAAAGAATTGGGAATTCCCGGCTCTTTGCAATTATAGAGGAAGTTCATATACATATGGACAAATGGCAACTCAGATTGCCAAGTTTGATTATTTGTTTGAAAAAGCGGGAGTAAAGAAAGGAGATAAAATTGCCATTTGTGCAAAAAATACAGCAAATTGGGGTGTCGCTTTCTTTTCTATTGTAGCATATGAGGCTGTTGCAGTTCCAATTCTTGTGGATTTTCATCCAGAGAGTGTTAATGGTCTTGTAGATCACTCAGAGAGTGTAATTCTTTTCACCGACAATGATGTATGGCCTAAGCTAAGCATAGAAAAGATGCCTCAGATAAAAGCTGTGATATCATCAACAGATTTTTCTTTATTATATTCAAGAGAAGAGGAGTTTGCAAATGTTTATGCCAAAATGGAGAGTGCATTTGAGCAAAAGTATCCTAATGGATTCTCTGTTTCTGATGTAGCATATCCAACAGATAATGATAAGGATCTGGCAATTATAAATTACACATCTGGTAGTACCGGTGCTCCAAAAGGTGTAATGTTGAGATACGAGTGTATTAATGCCAATGTTGATTTTGCTCAAGACAGATTACCATGTGACAGAGGAGACCAGATAGTATCTATGTTGCCAATGGCACACATGTATGGAATGATGTTTGAGTTCATTTACCCTGTATGTGGAGGTGCTACTGTTTATTATCTTGGTAAAATGCCTACCCCTGCTATCCTTCTTGGTGCTATGGCAGAGGTAAAACCATATTTGATTGTTACTGTTCCACTGGTAATGGAGAAAATATTCAAAGGAAAGGTGTTGCCAGTGCTTAACAAACCGGTAATGAAAGTACTTACAGCTATTCCGGGTGTCAATCAACTTATCTTTAAGAAAATCCGTACAACATTGTTGAATGCCTTTGGTGGCAATGTAAGAACATTGGTAATGGGAGGTGCAGCACTTAATCCAGAAGTGGAGAGTTGGTTCAAGAAATTCAAACTTCCGTTTACAATTGGTTATGGAATGACAGAGGCGTGTCCTCTAATGGCTTATGAGCCTTGGGATACATTTGTACCACGTTCTTGCGGTAGAGCTGTTGATTCTGTTGAGGTTAGAATTGACTCTTCTGACCCTCAAAAAGTAGTTGGTGAGATTCAGGCAAGAGGTATAAGCCTTATGAGTGGATACTTTAAGAACGAGGAAGCAACCAAAGCTGCATTTACAGCGGATGGCTGGATGAATACCGGCGACCTGGGAATTATAGACAAAAAAGGTAATATCTTTATAAAAGGCAGAAGCAAAAATATGATTCTTACTGCAAACGGACAGAATATTTATCCAGAGGAGATAGAGGCTGCATTCAATAATCAGGATTATGTATTGGAGTCTGTTGTTGTAAGTAGAGGAGTCAATTTGGTGGGTTTGATTTATTTTGATAAAGATAAACTTAAAAACGACGGGATAGAGGGAGATTTGTTCAAACAAAAAGTTGAAGAGATAAGAGTTGCTGTTAATCAGGGTATGCCAGTTTACAGTAAAATTTCTGAAATTGAGGTGAGAGAAGAGCCGTTTGAGAAAACTCCAAAAATGAGTATCAAGAGATTTTTATATTCATAATTTGAAAACAGCTTCAAAACAGATAAATCTGCTTCAGTTAAGGAAGAAATTCAAAAATGCCTCTATATGGAATATTGAGGATGGTTTCTTTATTGCAGATGCTGTTTCAGAAGACAAGGATATTCCATTCTTTATAAACTACCCTACTAGGATTGATGCCTATGTAGGGTTGTTTTGTGTGTCGGGGAACCTTACTTTAAGTTTGGACTTGAGAGAGTTCTCACTTACAAGAAATACTTTTGCTGTAATTACTCCAGGGAATATTGTAAAGCTGGCAAATAAGGCAGAAAAGGGAGGGTGCCACCTTATTGCTATTGTTATATCGGCTGAATATATGACAAAGCTAAGGTTTGATTTGTCGAGACTATTTATAAAAAATTCTCCTATATTGCAGCCCACAATTGTGCTCAACAAGTCTGAGATGGCTCTGGCTATGAAATATTACAGCCTAATGAAGAATGTTATTTCTGCCAAAAGGCCATTTATGTTGGAGAGTATTGTAACTCTTTGTACTTCTCTTATATATGAGGTTGCGGGGTCGTGGATGGGAAGATTTGAGGTAGAGGCAAGCAAAAGCGATGGCTTAAAGGGGAGACAAAAAGAGATATATGATGAATTTATGGCTCTGGTTGCCAGGTATCATAAGAGCGAGAGGTCTGTGAATTTTTATGCTAATGAGCTTTGCATATCTCCAAAGTACCTGGCAAAGGTTGTAAAAGGGGCAAGTGGGAAAACTGCATCTTATTGGATTGATTCATATGTTATTCTGGAGATTCAGAATCTGCTGAGGTACTCTGATATGACAATTAAGGATATAGTGTACCATATGAATTTTACCAACCAGAGTGTATTTTACAAATTCTTTAAGGCACACACCGGCTTAACACCAACCCAATACAAAAACAGTTAATCTTTTATACAGTATCTCAATCCTTTTATTGCGGCATAAGCCAGAGGAGTGCCAAAAACTGCCTCAATTAAAAGTTTTGAGCAATATTGGAATGCTATCATTAAAAGCAAGTCTTTAAATGAGACCACTCCGGCAAAAGCAATAAGAACAAACGGCAGAGAGTCAAAGATATAAGCAATTGCAGAGCTCCCTATTGTGCGTACCCACAAATGCTTGCCTCTGGTTTTGTGTTTGATTTTTTCCATTATCCAGGCGTTGGAAAGTTCTCCCAACAGAAATCCTGTAAGTGATGCAACAACTATTCTTGGAACGTATGAAAACAGGCTGTTATATGCCTGAGCGGTTGAATCAAGATAATCAGGTGAAGGAAGCCAAACTCCAATTTGAGTACATACAACCATAAGAATGTTGCACAGGAATGTTACCCAGATAACTTTCTTTGCAGTCTTGAATCCCCACAATTCTGTGAGTACATCACCAAGCATATATGCAAATGGGAATATTATTGTTCCTGCATCAAAATAGAATAGCCCCAGCAGGCCAATTACCTTTACAGCCATTATGTTGGATACGAGATACGATGTCACAAACAGGGCTGTAACTATCATTAAGGCAGTATTGTCCTTAATTTTTCGGTTTTTTAAAGGGTTTTCCGATACCTTGTGTAGCATAAATTTTAATATTTGTAGTGCAAATGTATAAAAAA
>CALCUQ010000216.1 GCA_937906795.1 uncultured Bacteroidales bacterium
CACAACAAAGGAAAGAGGTTATAAGGATAACTGATTTAAAGAAGATATATGACTTGGGAACTCAGAAAGTGAGAGCTCTGGATGGGGTAAGCCTTACAATATATAAAAACGAATATGTTGCCATAATGGGGCCATCGGGATCTGGTAAGTCAACCCTTATGAATATTCTTGGTTGTCTGGATACCCCTACGGGGGGAGAATATGTGTTGAATGGTGTGGATGTGAGTAAAATGGATGACGGATCGTTGGCACAGGTAAGAAACAGGGAGATAGGGTTTGTTTTTCAGTCCTTTAATCTTCTGCCAAGATATTCGTCGCTGGAGAATGTGGCTCTTCCAATGATATATGCCGGTGTATCAGCCTCAAAAAGGCAAGAGAGAGCTCAACAGGCCCTCAGAAATGTGGGACTTGAAGAGAGAATGGAGCATAAACCTTCTGAATTGTCGGGAGGACAAAGACAAAGAGTTGCTATAGCCAGAGCACTTATAAACAATCCGTCTATTATTCTGGCTGATGAGCCAACCGGAAATCTTGATACTAAGACCTCTGTGGATATAATGAATCTGTTTGACAAAATTCACAAGGAGGGCAATACTGTAATACTGGTTACTCACGAGGAGGATATTGCAAGATATGCCCACAGAGTAATAAGGTTGCGGGATGGAAAGATAGAGAGTGATACTCAGCAAATATGATAATTAAATTATTAAATAAATAAAATATGAAAATTTATACTAAAACAGGTGATAAAGGGACAACTTCTCTGGTGTGTGGAAAAAGAGTTCCTAAAAACCATCCAAGGGTAGAGGCGTATGGAGATGTGGATGAGTTGATTTCGTTTATAGGTATAGTAATAAGCGATACTGGTTTTGAAGATATAGTTAAAGATTTGAAGAAGATTCAGGAGGATCTGATGCTTATTTCTGCTCATTTTGCAAGCGATGGCTCTTCTAAAACATTAAAGAATGTGTCGCAGAGTGATATTGATTTCCTGGAAAAAGGGATTGATTCTCTAACAGAACAATTGCCACCTCAGAAGGCGTTTGTAATTCCTGGTGCTCCAAGAGTCTCTTCTGAATGTCATGTGGCAAGAACAATCTGCAGAAGATGTGAAAGACATGCGCTTGTTATTGGAACAGGTGGAGAAAATAACACGCAAGTAACTGATTCTGTAGAAATTGGTATAAAATATCTAAATAGATTAAGTGACTATCTGTTTACATTAGCACGCTATTTGTGCGTAAAAAATTCAGAAAAAGAAGAGTTTTGGTTGCCGTAAAGAAAATTTTACTATATTTGCGCCCCGTTACGGACAAACGGTAATGTTAAGTGCTTAAATTTTAAAATTTTGCGATATGTATTGGACACTAGAACTTGCTTCTAAACTGGAGGATGCTCCATGGCCAGCAACTAAAGATGAGTTAATTGATTATGCAACAAGATCAGGTGCGCCTCTAGAGGTTATTGAGAACCTTAATGACCTTGAGGATGATGGTGAGGTATATGACAGCATTGAAGAGATTTGGCCAGATTATCCTAGCAAAGAGGATTTCTTCTTTGATGAGGAGGAGTATTAGGATTTATAACTTAAAAACAATCAAATAAAAGAGGGTGACCCAAAAAGGTCACTCTCTTTTTTGCACATTCTATTCTCTCTCTTCTTTTTGTTGCATTGCTTTATTGAAACAATGTCTGCATATGGGTTCATATGTGTCTTTTTCACCCAACATAACCAGCTTGTTGCTTGATGTAAGTCTGTGGGAGTGGTGTGCGAGATTACCGCATCTTACACAAATGGCGTGAACCTTGGTAACATATTCGGCAATGGCCATAAGGGTAGGCATTGGCCCAAAAGGTTTACCTAAATAGTCCATATCCAATCCTGCACAAATTACCCTTACACCTCTATTGGCCAATTCTGTGCATACATCTACAATGCTCTGGTCAAAAAACTGCACCTCATCAATTCCCACAACATCAACCTCGCTGGTAAGCAATAAAATACTGCTGGCAGACTCTACTGGGGTAGATACTATGGCGTTGGAATCGTGTGATACAACCTCTTCCTCTGAATATCTTATATCTATGGCTGGCTTAAAGATTTCAACTCTCTGGTTCGCAAATTTTGCTCTCTTTAACCTGCGTATCAGCTCTTCTGTTTTACCTGAGAACATTGAACCGCATATAACCTCTATCCAACCGTTTTGTTTTGCGCTTTCTAAGAACATTTTAGTATTTTTGTAGAAATATTTGTTTGCTTTTGGCAAATATAACAAATAACATTAAACCGAGAGAAATTAAGTATGGCTAAATTATATCTGGTGCCAACCCCAATAGGTAATCTGGAAGACATAACATTAAGAGCCATAAGGGTATTGAAGGAGGCAGACCTTATTTTGGCAGAAGATACCAGAACAAGCAGTGTCTTATTGAAAAAATATGAGATAGCAACACATATGGAGTCTCATCACAAATTCAATGAGCATAAAACAGCTCAAAGTGTTTGTGAAAAAATTATGCAGGGGATGAATGTGGCTCTTATAAGTGATGCAGGTACACCGGGAATATCTGATCCTGGTTTTTTGCTTGCAAGAACGTGCATAGAAAATGGTGTAGAGGTTGAGACTTTGCCTGGGGCTACAGCTTTTGTTCCTGCATTGGTAAATTCCGGATTCCCTTGTGACAGATTTTGTTTCGAAGGTTTTTTGCCGGTAAAAAAAGGGAGACAGACAAAGTTCAAGGAACTTGCCTTACACCAGATGACCACAATTGTCTATGAATCTCCTTACAGGTTGGTAAAAACCCTTTCTCAGATAGTGGAGTTTATGGGTGAGGACAGATATGTGGCTGTATGCAGAGAAATTTCGAAAATGCATCAGGAGTGCAAAAGAGGTACGGCAAAAGAGCTTGTGGAGTGGTATACTAAAAATGAGCCTAAAGGTGAAATTGTATTAATAATCAGTGGAGCAGGATATGACAGGGGAGAAAAAATGCAGGAAGCAGAATAATGGCAAGTATTCAATAGACAGTAATAATAATCATATTAACAACAGCAAGGCATTGGGGGTTATGGCTCTTATTGCTTTGCTGTTGTTGTTTCAGATTGTAACATTTGTAGCTGGCAAGCTCTTTAACCAATCAGAGCAGACAAAACAAGTTCAACATGCCCCTGGTCAGATACATTTGTTTCATTTCAATCCAAATACCATTGGGCTGGACTCTTTGCAACTGCTTGGTTTTTCTCAAAAGCAGGCACAGTCAATCCTCAACTACAGAGCAAAAGGGGGAGTGTTTAGGGTAAAGAGTGATTTTTCTAAAATGTATGTTGTAGACAGTGCAAAGTACAACTCTTTGAAAAATTATATTCTCCTTCCCGACAAATTGGTGTCAGAGAATCCTAAAATTCAACCTAAGACTAAGTCTGTCAATAAGGGTAGAGTTAAAAAGGAGCCAGTTAGAAAAGAATTATCAGACAAGGATACTTCTGTCTATGGAGTTAAAGTAAAGTTGCCGGTTTACAAGGAAAAAAAGATAAATCTCAACAGTGCAGACAGCACTCAACTTGTCTCACTTTATGGGATAGGGCCATATTTTGCAAAAAAGATACTGCAATACAGGCAACGGTTGGGCGGCTCATTTGCAGATATAAGACAACTGATGGAAATTGACAGATTTACTCAGGATAAATTTAATGCAATAAAGGACAGGATACAGGTAAATGATTCAGATATAATTAAATTTTCCTTTTGGGAGGCCGATAAGAAATTTTTGTCGAGGCATCCTTATATTGGCACTTATAGGGCAAAAGGAATTCTCCTTTTCTTGCAAAAAAGCAAGGAACTTGAAAGATTGTCGGGAAAAGAATTGCTGCAAAAAATGGAAAGGGAAAAGGTTATTACCTCTGATGTGGCAAAGAGATTGGAAAAATATATGAAGTGACTTAAAACATATTCTTATTTTTCTTAATTTTACAAGATTTTTAGCATGTGCTGGAAAGGATATAATTGATAAATAAAATTGAGTTATGGGAATTATAACATGTACTGATGTTACCAAAAAATTTGGGGATTTTACTGCACTTAATAAAGTGAGTATAGATATCCCTAAAGGGGAAATTTTTGGATTGCTTGGCCCTAACGGTGCAGGTAAGACAACACTTATAAGGATTATAAATCAGATTTCTATACCAGATTCAGGACAAGTGTTCTTTGATGGAAAACCGCTGTCACCCTCTTCTGTTGAGAGTATTGGATATCTTCCGGAGGAGAGGGGACTGTACAAGAAAATGAAGGTTGGACAACAGGCTATATATCTTGCCAAACTTAAAGGAATGAGTACAGCCCAGGCTACAAAGGAGCTTAAAGAGTGGTTTGTAAAGTTTAAGATCCAAGGGTGGTGGGACAAGAAAGTGGAAGAGCTTTCTAAAGGTATGGCTCAGAAGATACAGTTTATAACAACTGTGATGCATAAGCCGCAGCTTCTTATTCTGGATGAGCCATTTTCTGGTTTTGACCCAGTAAATGTAAGTCTTATAAGATCTGAGATTCTGAGAATGAAACAGGAGGGTACAACAATAATTTTGTCTACCCATAATATGGAGTCTGTAGAGGAGCTTTGCGACAATATTGCTCTTATTAACAAGTCTAACCTTATTTTGAGTGGAAATGTGGAGCAGATAAGACGCGAGTACGGAAACAATCATAAGGAGGTAATCTATAGAGGTTCTGATGTGCTTAACATAGGTAATGCTCCGGTAAAAGTTATATCTGACCAGGCATATAAAGGTAACAGAAAAGCTGTTGTTGAGGTTATTGGCAATGCGTCAAATGCAGAGATTCTATCTGGGCTTGTAAATAATGTTGATATAATTTCTTATCAGGAACTTATACCAAGAATGAATGATATTTTTATTAAACTGGTAAGTAACAATTAATTGGAAAGTTATGGGAAAGAGTAAGATATTTATAATAATTTCTAGGGAGTTTTCTGTAAGAGTAAAAAAGAAATCCTTTATACTTACAACAATCCTTACACCTTTGGTTTTTGCAGCGTGTATGATTGTTCCTGCTTTGATTACAACGTTTTCTCACGGTGAGCAGGGGCTTAAAGTTGCTGTTGTGGATGAGAGCGCAATAGTGGTTCCATATATGGAGAGTAACGATGAGATAATTTTTGAGCAAGTTACAGATAAAAGTATAGATGAGCTTAAGAGGGACTTTGATTCATTGGGAGTATATGCCGTAGCATATATTTCTCCACTTGATTCCAACAGCAATCTAAGTGTCTCTATCTTCGCCGACAAACAAGTGAACATTGATGTTCTCAGCAAAATGGAAAAGTATGCAGAGAAGGCAGTGGAGCAGAAAAAGCTGGAGAAATACAACATCCCAGATCTTAAGGAGATTGTAGATGATGTCTATTCTGGTGTTGAGGTGAACAGTTACAAATTGTCAGAAGGACAGGAGGCTGTATCCAAAGTTGAAATCTATATGATTATTGGATACATAGCAAGCTTTATGATTTATATGTTTGTGCTGTTGTTTGGAAATATGGTAATGAGAAGTGTGATAGAGGAGAAGACAACAAGAATCATAGAGGTGCTGGTATCATCAGTAAAACCGTTCCAGATACTTATGGGTAAGATAATAGGTGTTGCTTCTGTTGCTCTTACTCAGTTTGTTATATGGATTGTTATAACATTTGTGGCGGTTTCTGTTGTAAGCAGTATGCTTGGAGCAGATGTTGCTATGGAGGCAAGCACAAGCCAGATGCAGATGAGCGGAGTTGATGTGAATGTTGAGCAGTTGGCACAGGATGAGCAGGTGGGAGGTTATCTTGAGGCGCTTAAAGGGATAAACTACATTGGTATTATTGGAGCTTTTGTAGTTTACTTTATACTTGGATATCTGTTGTATTCAAGTATGTTTGCTGCAATTGGTGCAGCTGTTGACAATGAGGCAGATACACAACAGTTGAGTATGCCTGTAACAATGCCGCTTATAATTGGACTGTTTATAATGTTGCACACATTCCAGTATCCCGACAGTACATTGTCTTTCTGGGGATCAATAATTCCATTTACATCTCCAATGGTAATGATGGCCAGAATTGCCTACGGTGTCCCTGCTTGGGAATTGGCACTGTCAATAGGTCTGTTGGTTGTTACATTTATAGCCATGACATATTTGTCGGCGAAGATATACAGGATAGGAATTCTTATGTATGGCAAGAAACCTGGTTGGAAAGAGCTATTTAAATGGCTTAAATATTAGTAAGTAAAAGGATTTTTGCTAACTTTGTTTGCTATTTGAAAGAAAATTTAATCCATTCACAAAATAAATAATATTTATATGGCAGAAAAATTATTTGCTGAGTTTCCACCTGTTTCCACTGAGCAATGGGAAGAGGTGATAATCAAAGATTTGAAGGGTGCCGACTATGAGAAAAAACTTGTATGGAAAACACAAGAGGGTTTCTCTGTCCGTCCTTATTACCGTGCCGAGAATTTAGATGGAATTAAACACCTTGGAGTAGAGGCTGGTTGTTTTCCATTTGTAAGAGGTACAAAAAACAATAATGATTGGTTAATCCGTCAAGATTACTGCGCATGTGAGTGTGGCTACGCAGAGGCTAATGCTCAAGCTGTAGATGGTCTTAAAAAGGGTGTTACTTCTGTTGGTTTCTGCATTGATGGCAAGAAAGCTATTAGCGTAGCAGAAATGGAGACTTTGTTAAAAGATATAGATGTAACTAAAGTTGAGGTTAACTTTACAGGATGCTGCTGTGCATCTGTAGAGATCATTAATTCTTTCTTGGCAGTTGCTAAAACCAAAGGTGCTACAGCTGAGAACTTGAAAGCTTCTTTTGACTATGATCCGCTAAGAGGTTTGAACCAGACAGGTAGTTTCTGTTCAGACAAATCTATGGATATGCTTAAAGATGTTATTGAGGCTGCTAAAGATTATCCAAGAGTAAGAGTTATTGGTGTTGAGGCATATGCATTTAATGATGCTGGCTCAAATATCTCACAGGAGCTTGGTTTTGGCCTTGCAATGGGTAGTGAGTATATCAACAAACTTATGGAGCTTGGTTTGAGTGCTGACGATGCAGCAAGACGTATCAAATTTACATTCTCTGTAGGTTCTACTTATTTTATGGAGATTGCAAAATTCCGTGCGGCAAGAATGCTTTGGGCAAATATAGTTAAGACTTATGGTTCTGAGAGAGAGTGCTGCCAGAAGATGAAAATACATGCAGTAACAAGCACATGGAATCTTACAGTTTATGACCCTTATGTAAATATGCTAAGAGGTACAACTGAGGCTATGAGTGCTACAATTGCAGGTGTGGATTCATTGGAGGTTCTTCCTTTCGACTATGCTTACAGAATGCCAAACGAGTTCAGTAACCGTATTGCAAGAAATGTTCAGTCAATTCTAAAAGAGGAGGCTCATTTTGACAAAGTAATTGACCCTGCTGCAGGTTCTTATTTCATTGAGAACTTGACTCAATCAATTTCTGAGACTTCATGGAAATTGTTCCAGGATGTTGAGAATATGGGTGGTTATGTAGAGGCTTTCAAAGCCGGTTACATTCAAAATGCAATTAAAGAGACTTCTGCAGCTAGAGATAAGAAGATTGAGACAAGAAGAGAGATTATCTTGGGCTCAAACCAATATCCTAACTTTACTGAGGTAATTGATAAAGACGTTACTTTAGAGGTTGTTACAAGAAAACCAGCACCAGAGGTTACAGGTGCTATGATTGGTGCTCCACTTGAGAAATACAGAGGTGCACAACCTTTTGAGGCATTACGTTTTGCTACAGACAAGAGCGATAAGAAACCAGTTGCATACATGGTAACTTATGGTAACTTGGCAATGTGCAGAGCAAGAGCTCAATTCGCATGTAACTTCTTTGCTGTTGCAGGCTTTAAAGTAGTAGACAATAACAGATTCTCATCTGTTGCAGAAGGTGTTGAGGCTGCTTTGGCTGCTAAGGCAGATATTATTGTTGCTTGCTCATCTGACGAGGAGTATGCAGAGGGTGTTCCACAAATTGCTGAGCTTGTAGGCGATAAAGCTATTGTGGTTGTTGCAGGTGATCCTGCTTGTAAAGATGAGTTGATAGCTAAAGGTGTAGAGAACTTTATTAGTGTTAAGAGCAATGTTCTTGAGACTCTTAAAGGATATCAAGCTAAATTGGGTATTAAATAAGCAGTAATAACTATTAAAGAGATTTAGAATATGCGTCCGAAATTTTCAGATTTAAAATATAATGGTGGTGCTGCTTGTGGTGCTATTGAGAACAATGAGTGGCTTACACCTGAGAAGATTGCAGTTAAAACTAACTACACAGCTTCTGATTTGGAGGGAATGGAGCACCTTAACTATGCAGCAGGTGTTGCACCATTCTTAAGAGGTCCTTACAGCACAATGTATGTTCAAAAACCTTGGACTGTAAGACAGTATGCAGGTTTCTCTACTGCTGAGGAGTCAAATGCATTCTACAGAAGAAACTTGGCTGCCGGACAGAAAGGTTTGTCTGTAGCTTTTGAC
>CALCUQ010000217.1 GCA_937906795.1 uncultured Bacteroidales bacterium
TGCACTTAGCGTTATAACAAATAGCGGCAATATTAAGGCAAGCAAAGCTTTGAGCAAAAAAAACTTGGAGAAAGCAGAAATGATTGCAGCATCTGCAGATGTACCCGTAAATTCTGTTACCAGATACGATATAAATATAGCCACAGGAATTACCCAAACAATTCAGGAATATGGCATTACAAATATGATTATTGGATTGCACCATAAATCCAATATTATAGATTCGTTTTTTGGCACTTTGACAGACAGTCTGTTAAAAGGGACATACAGAGAAATTATGATTGCCAGATGCCTTACTCCTATAAACACTATAAGAAAAATTGTTGTATGCGTTCCTCCAAAGGCAGAGTATGAAGCAGGATTCTCAAAATGGCTTGAGCACCTGCTTAGAATGACAAGAATAATTGGTTGCGAAATAAGATTCTACACCAACGATGTATCTGCCAATTACATTAAAGAACTTGCACTAAAGAATGACAGCACTACCAGATTGGCTTTTGCTACAGATTGTGAATGGAATAACTTTGAAAAAATAAAATCCCAAATTTCATCAGACTTCCTGGTTGTGATAATTAGCAGCAGAAGAGGTTCACTATCATATTCAACATACTTTGAGAGAATGCCTGTACATATAAACAAATACTTCTCAAATAATAATTTGATAGTAGTTTACCCTGAACAGCACAGTTCATCTGATCAAATGATCTCTTTTTCAGACCCGTTAAGACATAATGAATCACAACATTATGATAATGCAACAGAGTGGATTACAGATCTTTTTAAGGGTGAAAAGGACGAATAGATTGCCTGCCATACTGAAGGCTATTTTGAAGACCTTTTCTGTTTGAACAACCATTTCATAAAATCAGGATAATTGAATGCAGGGTTCCAGCTGTTGTGCGTGCACCCGGCAAACTCAATATACTCTACATCATAGCCATAGTCTCGCAAAGCCTTATAAGCCTCTCTGGAGCCTTCTACGGTAACTGCAGCATCTGAGTCTCCATGGAAAATTCTCCAGGCTACACCTTTTGTTGTCTTTAGCCTTTGAGGATTTACAGAGCCACAAATAGGTATTGCTGCAGCAAACTTTTGTGGAAACCTTGTTACAATGTCATATGTTGCAATACCTCCCATGGATATTCCCATAATATACACTCTTTTTGGATCTACATCTGGGCGTGCAATATAGGAATCTATGAGTTCCATAAGAAGAGTAACAATTGGTGCTACAGGGGGATCCAATGGCATATCAGCCGGCACAAGAGTCTGCAAACGTGGCATATATGCACCTGGTACCCCTTCTGGACATTGAGGGAACAGTACAAATGCAGGATACTTTTCTCTGTTAACCGGATTTAGGAATTGCCCACTGCCATGAAACAATTGGGCCTTGTTGTCATTCCCTCTTTCTCCAGATCCATGCAAGAAAATTACCAGAGGATATTTCTTCCCTTTCTGTAATTTGTCGGGAATAAGATATCTGTACAACAAAGTATCACCAGTATTTTTAGAAATGAACTCATCACTCATATATGTGCTCTGTGCAAATAAATTTGTTACACCAAATAGAGCTATCAGAGCTAAAACTGTTTTTTTCATAGTAGGATAAATTAAAGTTCAGTAAAGAATGTTTGTATTATTGTGGCCAGATGAATTTTGAATTTATTGATTCGCCTCCATCAACTATAATACTCTCTCCTGTACAGAAAGTATTTACAACCGTTAGAAAATAGGCCCACTGCGCAATCTCCTGGGTAGTTGCCCATCTTTTTAACGGTGTCTGCTGCATTATCTGTTGCCATAAAGCAGGGTCATTTACAACGCAATCATTAAGAGGTGTAAGAACGCCTCCAGGATCAAGGCTGTTGCAGGTAGCACCAAATTTTGCAACGCGAAGGGCAACATTTTTGGTGTAAGAGAGGATTCCTC
>CALCUQ010000218.1 GCA_937906795.1 uncultured Bacteroidales bacterium
CCTTGTGCCAGAGGATGGATGAGATATTTGTTGTTGTAAGCAATACTCCTGAATCATTCCATGATTTTGCTCAAGCTTTGGTTGATCTTGGCATTGACAATGCCATCTATATTGTTGGTGGTGAGTATGCCAAAGGATGGTACCGAAACCAAAATGGTGAATTTACAGACTTTTCCAAAGCCAGAAGAGACAGATACAGGAATGAAAACTACATAGTTTGGAGGAGGAAAATGTAGAAATATATTCTTCACCTGTTTTTCTAATGTTTCCGCAAATTTATCTATTCTTATTTGTTATAACAACTTTTTAGATTATTTTCGCCAATAGTTTTATTATTTGCAAACTTATTATTTTTAGGTTTTATGACAATTAAGTTTTTAATCATTGAAAGTAACTCAAAATCAAACTTCCAATTATGCTGTGTATGTTAGGGTAATAGTCCAAAGAGAATATATCCCTTCAAAAATAGCAAGGTTTCTCTTCCTAGCGAGGCATTTGATGGTACAATAATCAATAATCCTACTTCATCACAGATGTCATCGGGAATAAGTTTATACCAGTTTGAAAATATGCAGGGAACACTTATGCCAAATAATGGAGACCAGAAAGCAAAGGTATGGCCAGAGAGTTCTGAGTATTTTAAAATATGCAGTTATGTTCAGATGGAAGCCTCTTATTCATCACCTCGCAAAAGAGGTAACATCACATATAGATTCTACCTTGGCAAGGATATGACCTCTAACTTTGATGTAATTAGAAACACCCAACATAATCTAACTGTCTATTTTAAGGGTGACGGAGCAGTAGATGAAAATACTTGGAGAGTAGATAACAGTGATATTGTGGATCTCGTCACATCCATATCTTTATTGCCATCTTCAATTAAGTTTACCTCTTTAGGAGATACCAAACAGGTTACTGCAACAATACTTCCTGTCTCTGCTGCTAACAAGACACTTAATTGGACATCCTCAAATGCAGCGGTTGCTAAGGTGAGTTCATCTGGTGTAGTAACAGCTGTGGGAGATGGTACTGTACTATAACTGCAACCAGTACAGATGGATCCAATGTATCATCATCTATAAGTGTTACTGTTGACAGTAATGTATATGTAACAGGAGTATCAGTATCTCCATCTTCGCTATCTTTATTTACTGGAGAGACATATTCACTCTCAGCGAATATTACCCCAAGCAATGCCACTAACAAGTCTATAACATGGAGCAGCTCAAATACCAATATTGCTACAGTTGATGCAAATGGTAAGGTGACGGCTAAGAGTGCTGGTTCTTGTACCATATATGCAACAAGTACAGAAGACAGTTCAAAGAAAGGACAATGTAGTGTAACCGTTTCTGATAAACAGTTTACAATTTCACCCACAAGCAAGGCAATGAATGTCGGAGAAACTTTCACTATAACTTATTCTGCCAATCCTTCAGCAACACCTACATTTATCAGCAATAATACTTCTGTAGTCACAGTTGATGCTAATGGCATGGTAACCGCCAAGGCAAATGGTTCTGCAACTATAACAGCCGTTGCCAATGGTATAACACGAACATGTAGTGTATCTGTTACTAATCCTCAGATTTCCTTTAATGGTTCCAGCCGAACTATGTATGATGGAGAACAGGTAACTCTTACTTTTGCTACGCTAGTTCCATCTAATGCCTCAGTTGCTGCTACTGCCAGCAATAGTAATGTAGAAGTAATTTCCGCTTCATAATCGGGTGTAGTTGTTAAAGCAAAGACACCATGTGCTTGTACAATTACAGCTACAGCAGGAAGTGTATCAGATACCTATATAATCAATGTGCAGAAATTGACTATTACTGCTCACGAGAGTTCATTTGTAGGGTATCATCACTTTAACCACACTATTGGTTACACCATTTCTCCATCACATGCATCATCTTTAGGAGTGACTCTTACACCTGATGCAACAGCTAGCAGTCATGTCTTGTTCCCGACAGAAAACATTGTACAATTCAAATCTGTACCATCAGGCTCGCCTACAATGACAATGAATGTTGCTGTTAATGGAAGAAGTGATGTATCAACCAACGTTTCCTTTACCATTGAAGAAGCATCAATTGCAGATAACATTAAAGTTAATGTTAATAGAGGTTATAATCAGGTTCAAAAGGATTTAGAGCTAAGAATTGCGCCACATGCTACTATGAACTATACGATATCACCTGATGTAAGCAACTCCCTCCAAAGTGCTGTCGGGAATAATATTACCATAAATCTTGGTGCATCAACCGCCACTTTTGCAAACCCTTGTGGAGCAAATGGTCTGTATCATTTGGTGGTAAATTCAACAGGAGATGATGGACAGCCAATAACACTTAACTGCGATATTGAAGTCTATGAAACTATTTACCTTGTCGGTGTAAGTAAGACAGAAGATAAAATGAATCTCAACAACCAGGATAGCGTTTACAACGTAAGATATAGTAATGAGATTTTAGCCAAATGGTTAACTCATCCAAATTCATATTTCTATTCAAATGGCATTGTTGATGATATTACTATTCCATTCATGTATGACGGAATTAGATATGAAGATGTTCATACGGGGAAATACATAGATAATGACTTTGAATTTGTTAAGGGGGAAATTTATGAAATGGTCCTTAATGGGGGAACCATAACCTTTAATGGCAATAATTTACCACAATATTACCACGAATTCTTCTACTTGGAACCAACAGACAGCAACCCTTGGCAAATAAATGTCAAAGACGGAAAATATTTCTACGTATACTCAAGGAACTTCTTATCCGGTTTTTTTAATAACGCTTCACCAGATTGGAAGAAAATATTTGATTATGTGTACTAAACCATTTAGGTCCTAAATTAAAAATAAGAATCAACGGTCAGTGGCCGTTGATTCTTATTTTTAGAGATTGTAAACTATAATATTAGCGTTCTCCTATATCAACTTCAACAATTCCTGAGGCAAGGTTTTATAATCATGATACCAAATAATTCCAACTCCCAAATCCTTTAAAATATTCTCTTGCTGATTACAATATTCATCTCTTTCCTTCTGAGTATTAAAAGATTCTCCAATACCATCTTTGTCAATAAAAGCAAAGTGTCTAATGTCAGTATTCCGTTTACTGCCCTCCCCTTTTGCAATATCCAATAACCTACGTAAATTCGGGTCATTCATGGATAATCCTATAAAAAAACAATTGGTCCTTTGCAGTGCATGCAATTGTTCAACATTTGACCAGTGATACGCCCTACTATATATTTCATGATACTCTTTTTCTGACAATACTATGGTTGATGATATAGGATTTTTTTGAGTCAATAATCCATGTACATGACAAACTGGAAAACTTACTTCTGGTTCATTATTATCACATACAGAATAATTTCCAACTTTTAGTTTGGTCAAGCACTGTTCTATAAGGTCATCATAGTTGTAAGTAATTACTCCTGTTACCAGATTCTTTTTCTTCTTAATTATTTTACAGATAGTCCTGATAGTATGAGATGTTATTCTCTTTTTTTTCTTATATAGTATTTGATGTATGGCAGCATCCATTTCTGATTTATCATTAAATAAATTTTGGACAAATCTACCAAGCACTATAGATGAATAACCACCTTCCTTAAATAATTGCTCATAGTGACTACCCTTAAAATTTACGCCCTTTTTATGAGCTTTATCCAATAACTTTTCCAATAATTCTTTCCAACTTGGTAAGTTTGCACTCATACTCACTCCTGCTCCCAAAAATAAAGTATTGGGGCCTTTTGAAAATACTTGATATGCTTTATCAATAATAGGAAGCTTTCCATTATCTATCTTTTCATCGTCATTTATATTTCTACGTTGTTCTGCAACAATACGCAATTCTTCAAACGAATAGACCTTGAAAAAGCCTTCATTCCCTACATGTAATTCATTTCCATTAAATCTATCAATGAGATTTTCTGGGAAATTGCCCAAATCAAAATAAACAACGATAAAAGTGTATCCGCCATCTATAAAATTAT
Source organism: uncultured Bacteroidales bacterium (assembly GCA_937906795.1). GTDB lineage: Bacteria > Bacteroidota > Bacteroidia > Bacteroidales > UBA932 > Egerieousia. Next base: position 4,021 of record CALCUQ010000218.1, read on the forward strand.
TATTGAACTTATCATATAACTTCTTAAGACGATATAATGTATCGGATTGTAGTTTATGTTTTACTTCTACAATGGTTTTACGGGGAAATCCCAAAACGCTGCACCCCTGCGGCAAATATAGGTCGGGGATGTAATTTCCACCTGATATATCCTTGGATATATATTGTAGCTCATTCCTTTCCATATAAACCAACTCATTATCATCACATAATTTTGATATGAAGTCATATACCTTCCCCTCTGCGGCAATGCTATTCAATAATTTATATCTATACAAATCTCTCATAGTTTATAGGATATATTACTTATTACATTTAGAAATATCATTAATATTAACTGTTTGGCGCCAAAATTCTTTCATTGAACTAATTATTCTGGATGTTACATTATTATATCTCAATCCAAAATTTCTAGTACCACACGGTTGACATTGAATATAACATCTAAAGAGTTTTGTAATATCCAGAATATTGTATTTTATAATTTCACTAGGAAATGTACTACATGCATGACGCTCCAAGTATAGAGAACAATCTGTCAAATGACCCTTTTTAAGTTGTTTGTTAGCTCTCTTAATACAAATAACATTATCTGTCAGAGTACACAACTCATGCACTAAACTTGCCTTTTTATCACAAAGAATTGTTAAACTAATGTCTCTGATTCTACAAAACTCTACCATTGCACTTAGGAACAATGAAGTCTTCTTAAGAAATGGAAAACTATAATCAATTTTTTGAAGATCATTAATAATCAGATTTTTAATCGGTCGCCCTGCATATTTTGCCAAATCCAATTGTTGCTCAAGTACAAAAAAAAGCTCTTCAGCTGAAATACAACCCATTCTAATTCCAAAAAAATGAATATAGTTATAACATTGCTTGCATTCACCTATATTAAAGTCTTTTATATCACAATTATGAGACAAGGATGGACATAGCATCTGCTTTCTCATTGAATTTATATCCTTATCAAATAGTAATACTAATGTATGCTCTTTATGTTTCGCTGCATAAAATGTTTTTGCTGTATATAATAATCTCTTAAATGTATTTGGATTACCAATAATTGCAGTAGAAAGTCTATGGTTTTTGATTAGGCTCTTGTTATTCTCAAAAAGAACATTTTTTAAAATATCTTCATGTGAAGCCAGTTTATTTTGCTTTTGCTCACTTTCCTCGCTATGAGAACTCTTTTTGCTAAATAAATGAGGATACATATCAGCAAAGTAATTTTCTACAACCTTGTCATTATTTCTGGCAAAATCTTTATAGCTACAATCAGTAGTACTCGGTTCTATCTGAGCATTATTCAAATACTCATCAAATGTTTCATCAAATAATCCATTCTGAACAGAAAGTGACAAATATGTCAAATAATCTCTTTTCTGCAAGATTCTATGCAAACTAGGGAAAACTTCAATACCAAAATTTCGTTTTTTGTATTGATGCCAGCCAAAAGCCACCGGCTGGAACAAACTCTTGACAATTGACAATTCAAGATACGCATATTCTTCATAATCATCCACATTATCCCTCATCTTAATTATAACATCAGCATCACACTTGATATTATCAAATCTTTCATCAAAAACCAATATTGAAACTGGAGCTATTTTTCTTATTGTGTCTACAAGTTTAGTATACGAGATATTTCTCAAGTTTTCATCACATATATCCGAAAAACCATCCAATAAAACTACAGGACAGACATACGGATAGTCATTCCTATTATGAACATCTTTGTCTAAAGTCTCTATTACTTCCTGGCATCTCAAATTAGAAGTTTTTTTCGAATACACTGTTCCTTTTTCCGCATTACTTCCCCAAAAAGTAATGTTTATAAAATTATCCCGGAATATATCTGCATTGTCATATTGATTAGGACTAAACACATCATTTTCATAATATTCTGCTACGCTATTATATTTTCTTTTATACAGAAGGTTTACTTTACTATCTGTTGTATCAGTATGTTTAAAGTGTAAAGCTTTAGTTCTAGTATTATAATAGACTATTCTCTCAGAAATGTATTTATCTATACTACTTGTTAAATCACACGGCTTTTGAGGTCCTCCATTACTTGAAAACATCTGCGGAGGAACATCTGTCTTAAATAAACAACTTGCAAAAGTATTACTAAGCCATGGCTTTTCATGAGGGTTGTCAACAGTAATATTATCTCTAATAATATTCTCTATTTCTTGGGCAATTACCATATCCAAATACATATTGGACAAATCATCATCTCCCTTATTAAAAGAATAAAATTTAGGCTTTAAATCCTTCTTAAATCCAGCATTATATAATGATTTGGCTAATCCATGCATAAGTTGGAGGCCAAAAATAGTTTTATGCACTCCTTTTTTACCATATATAGCTATAACAATACCATTATCGTTTTTATCTGAATTGTTATGTAACTGAATTCCCTCATAAAACAACTGGTCCAGACCTGATATACCGGTTGGAAGTTTCTTAATTTTATCTAATATGCACATAATTGTTTATTTTAGGTTTATTTTAGGTTTATTTTAGGTTTATATAAATATCTGATAAGTACTCATACAATAAATTATATCCTTTATTTGAGAAAACTGGAGTTATCCCCATTGTGATATTAAATTCATTCTTCAACATTGCCAGTTCATTTACAATATTTTTATAATCTTTACATTCCTCAGTATTTGGTTGAGCACACAAATGATATATATTATTTCCACTTCCATATTGCTTAGCATAATATAACATTCTCTGTACTGTCATATCTGTCAAGGATGATCCAGCAAAAATGCAAGTATAGTTTTTCAAATAATGCAATTGGGTTGCATTTTCCCAAGAATAAACATTCATACTATTTTCATAGAATTCATCCTGCGATAGGATTATTCTATTATCAGAAACAATATCTCTATATGTCGGAGGTTCAATAAAACCGTGTACGTGATAAATTAGAAAGTCATCTTTACCACAACTCTTATTCTTTCCAGTACCCGTAACATCGTAAATATTCTTGAATCTGCCTTCATTGTGTTCAATATATTTCAATTCATCCTTGGTAAAATAATCATTCTTATGTTCCAGAAGTATCTTAATGGCATACTTCAAAAAATTATCATAATTGTAAGTTACCACAGCTTCAACATATGGATACAATATTATAAACTTTGCTATCCTAAATAGTGTATGGAAATTTAAATTACCCTCTCCTTTCTTTTTAAGAGAATAACATTCTTTAAATGCATCTTCAAGAATATTCCTATTACACTTGCTATACAAAAAATGCTGAATAAAAGAGGCATAATTAATTTTTAATTTGTCCTTTATTATTGAAGCTTGAACAATAAAAGGGAACTCAGTATTAACAATACGCTCCACTTTCTTCCATTGTTCTTCATTAATTTTATACTTTTCTGGCAGATTATATTCAAGGCCCAAAGATTTACGCAAAAGATTATAATCCA
>CALCUQ010000219.1 GCA_937906795.1 uncultured Bacteroidales bacterium
AAAAAAACATTCAAGTATTGGCAAATGAGAACTATCATTGCCACAATGATAGGATATGCCCTCTTCTATTTTGTTAGAAAGAACTTCTCTTTTGCAATCCCGGGATTGACAGCTGAGTATGGTATAAGCAAGACAAGCTTCGGTATAATAATGACCGCAGTTGGTCTTGTTTATGGTTTTTCAAGATTTCTTAATGGATTTTTTGCTGATAGGTTAAATGCAAGATTTTATATGGCCATTGGCTTGGCATTATGTGCTTTAGCGAATTTTGCATTTGGATTTGGCGTAGATATAAGTTTTTGGATTACAGGTGTTAATGACCCTGCTATGATTGCCAATACACTTATTTTGCTATTTGGTATTCTATTGATTGCCAATAACTTTTTCCAGGGTTCCGGATTCCCTCCTTGTGCAAGATTATTAACACACTGGATTCCTCCTCAAGAACTAGCCACAAAGATGTCTATTTGGAATACATCACACTCAATAGGTGCAAGTTTGGTTGCTATTTTGTGTGGTTACATTATGGGACACTTGGGTATGAATCTGAGCAATGACCCTGAAATTATTGCAAGGATTGCTCAAAACCTTGGTAGAGATATCTCCGATCCAGCAGTAATTGATGCTGCATCTCATTTTGGAGCGTGGAAGTGGTGCTTCTGGATACCTGCAGCATTAGCAGCAGCTGGTTCAGTTTTCCTCCTTATAACATTGAGAGACACCCCTACTTCAGTAGGTCTGCCTGAACTTCCAAACACGGAAAGCAAAAATGATGGCGAATCTAAAAGCGATGAATATAAACGCCTGCTTAAAGAGAAAGTATTTGGTAATAAACTAATTTGGATATTAGGAATTGCTAACTTCTTCGTTTATGTAGTAAGATTCTCCATATTGGACTGGGGTCCAACATTCCTTAAAGAAGCAAGAGGACTATCTCTTGTAGATGCAGGATGGACTGTTGCTGTATTTGAAATTTTCGGTATTATCGGAATGTTAGTTGCAGGTTGGGCCACAGATAAACTATTTGCTGGTAAAGCTCATAGAACTTGTGTATTCTGTATGGTAGGTACAGCACTGTTTATGACAATATTCTGGTTATTACCACCGACTGCTCCATTTATAGTTATTATCTGTACACTTGCTATGGCGGGATTCTTTATCTATGGTCCTCAAGCTCTTATCGGTATTGCTGCTGCAAATCAAGCTACAAAAAAAGCAGCTGCTACTGCAAATGGTTTGACTGGAATCTTTGGATATTTGAGTGTAGCTGTATCAGGTCTTGGTGTTGGAATGTTAGTTGACTTCTTCAGCCGCACCAATCCAGCAAGTGCCTGGGACTATGTCTTCGTGGGAATGATAGGCGTTGCTGTTATAGGAGCTATAATCTTCCTTCTTATGTGGAATGCAGGAAGAGATGGTTACCAATCAGAGACAGAAAAAGCATAACAATTTGTAATTCAACATATTACAATGGATAAAGCAATCCAAACAATATCAAATAAAGGGTATTTCTCACCTCTTGAAGATGAGAAACTAATATCTCAATTAAAAGATATTAAACACGTTGCTCTTGATATGGATGGGACAATATATATGGGAACCACAATTTTCCCATATACTATACCTTTCCTAAAAAAATTGGATGAGTTATCCATTTCATACTCCTTTTTGACCAATAATCCATCTAAGAATATAAATGATTATATAAGCAAACTTGCTCAAATGGGTA
>CALCUQ010000220.1 GCA_937906795.1 uncultured Bacteroidales bacterium
TTAGTAGGATCAACAACAGTAAACGGAGAAGAAGTAAGAATACCAGTATTTCCAGAAATGCAAACCACTCAGCTGTAATTGTAACAGATGTTGGACAGAACCAGATGTTCAGTGCCAGATATGCAAAATTCCGCAAAAACAGAAGCTGGATTACATCTGGAGGACTAGGAACAATGGGATTTGGATTGCCTGCTGCAATTGGTGCAAAAATGGGCAATAAAAACAGGGATGTGATTGCAATTGTGGGAGATGGAGGATTCCAAATGAATATTCAGGAACTTGGAACCATAATGCAATCCAAAATTGGAGTTAAAATAGTTCTTTTAAATAACACATTCCTTGGAATGGTAAGACAATGGCAAGAGTTATTCTTTAACAAGAAATATGCATATACAGAACTAGACAACCCTGATTTCCAACAAATTGCAAAAGCATACAGAATCCCTTGCACAAGAGTTACAAAACATTCCCAACTGGAAGATGCTGTAAAAAAAATGCTTGAGACAGATGGTGCATACTTTTTGGAGGTAGCAGTACTTAAAGAGGAGAATGTATTCCCAATGATTCCTGCCGGATGTACTTTAAATGATATAATATACGATAAACCTAATAAATAAAGATAATGGAAACTAAGAAATATACAGTAACGGCTGTTGGCAAAAATGGTTTGGATATAATGAGCCGAATCTGTTCTCTATATCTGCAAAAACAGATTGTAGTTGAGAGTTTCTCTCTTAAACAACAAGATAATGATTGTGCACAATACCAAATATGTGCAAACACATCTGAGAATACAATTGAAAGACTTGTAAAACAGATAAGCAACATTATAGACATTGAATCAGTAGAATATTCTTGCTAAAACAAAATATACAATAATATAGACAATTTTAAATTTTTAGATAGATATGGCAACAATGAATTTTGGTGGCGTTGAAGAACAAGTTGTAACTCGCGCCGAGTTCCCTTTGGAAAAAGCATTAGAAACTTTAAAAGATGAAACTATTGCAGTAATTGGTTATGGTGTACAAGGTCCTGGCCAGGCACTTAACCTAAAAGATAATGGATTTAATGTAATTGTTGGACAAAGAAAAAATTCAAAAACTTGGGATAAGGCTATTGCTGACGGTTGGGTTCCAGGAAAAGATTTGTTTGAGATTGAGGAGGCTTGTCAAAAAGGTACAATTATCCAATTCCTACTTTCTGATGCAGGACAAATTTCTGTATGGCCAACTGTAAAAAGAAACCTAACAGCAGGAAAAGCATTATATTTCTCACACGGTTTTGGTGTTACATATAATGACAGAACAGGTATTGTTCCACCAGCTGATGTAGACGTAATCTTGGTTGCACCTAAAGGTTCAGGTACTTCTTTAAGAAGATTGTTCCTTGAGGGAAGAGGTCTTAACTCTTCATATGCTATTTATCAGGATGCTACCGGTAAAGCAAAAGAGAGAGTAGTAGCATTAGGTGTTGGTATTGGCAGCGGATATTTGTTTGAGACTACATTTAAAAAAGAGGTTTACTCAGACCTTACAGGTGAAAGAGGTACACTTATGGGTGCTATTCAAGGTATATTT
>CALCUQ010000221.1 GCA_937906795.1 uncultured Bacteroidales bacterium
CCTCCAATGTTAACCATAACTTCACTCATGCTTCCTCTTGTGTTCCTATGGAACTTCTGATCAAGCTCTCCTCCCATGCTTATCTGATTTCCATGCAGGTTTTCTGTTGCGGCAATATAGCTGTCATTTGTGCCACTTAGTGTATCCAAAAGAGAAGAATTCCATGCAAGAGTAGATTTCCACGATGCGCTGCTTGAAAAAAATGGGTCGTATCCGTCATACAAATCCATTGATATGGCATTTATCCCATTTGTGATTTGTGCAAGGCTTGCCAAAAAACTGCTTTCTGCTGTTGTTCCGTATATATTGTCTGTTCTGTAGAAAGTCTGGTATCTGTTAAAGACAAGACCAAGATTCCAACTTATCAAACCGCTGTTTCTTCTTCCTGTATTAAATGTTCCAACAATTCCAACATTGGCAAGATTTCCGGTTGTATTGTTGGCAGAAATACTGTTTCCAAGATATGAGTTATTGCTGTTGATGTTGCTTACAGAAGCAGATATGCTGGCCTCGTTATATTTGAAAACGCCAGATGATGCCGGGTTTATGGAGATTCCTCCAAGATCTCCACCCAAGGCAACAAAAGCATTACCCATAGCCATACTTCTGGCGGTACCCTGGCTGTATTGTTCTGAATATCTTAATGCATCGTACATGTTTTGTGCAAACAAGGCATTACTGGCAACAGTAATTGATATGCATGTGAGTATATATTTTACAAGTTTCATAATTCTTCCTTTTTAAGTTATCTTCTCCTGTATGCAGACCCTCCCTGATTAGAGCTGCCGGATCCTCCACTATATGAGCTTGCTGACCCTACGTGAGAATTGGATCTGTATGAGCTACTGCTTTGCCTTATAGCTGACTTAGAGCTGGATGCAGAGCTTGAACTGCGTCTGTAATATGTTGATGAGGAGTTGTTTCTGCTGTTTGTTCCTCTATTTACAGTTGTTGTATTCCCTTTTGAGGATGATGCCGCAGTTGAGCGTCTTGTGTATCTGCTTTGAGTATTTCTGGTAGTACTGCCTTGCACTTTTGACCCGTTGGTGCTTTGAGATGGTGAAACTACAGTTCCTCTTTGCGAGTTTGTATTGTAATTGCTGTTTACTGTACGTTTTCCATAGTAAACTCCATTGTGTCCATGAGAAGGTTTTGCACCTGGTCCAGGTCCCACTCCTGGTCCTGGATGATGTCCTGGGTGATGATCAGGATGGTACCCTGGATGGTAGTGGCCTGGGTAATATCCTGGATAATACCATGGATAGTAAGGCCCGTAAGCGTACCAAGGATTATACCATGGATCATAGAATGGATCGTACCATGGTCTGTACCAGTTCCATGAATAATAGCGTCTGTAGTAGTATGGACTGTAATACGCACCGTAGTATGGCCCGTAGTAGTAACCTGTTCTCCACCAAGGATTGTAATAATCATAGAGATCAGTTTCAATATTGATTGTGTATGTTGGAGAGTCAAATTTGCGTAATCTGGCCTCGTAACTTTCCTGATCATCTATTATGGAGTATGTTATATTGGGGTTGTAGTCTATATTAACCTCATTGGAATTTCCAACATAGATGGTTTCTGTTTTAGTATCGCTGTTGTATGTGCTGTACTGGGTAGAGTTCTCCAATGCCGCACTTGTTTGGTCTTGAAGCTGTTTTAGCTGTTTTGTCTGTTGGGCATAGTTTTGATACTCCTCTGTGTTAGAAGGGTTATAGTAAATACTGTTGCTATATCTGTTACTGCTGCCGCTATATGCAACCTGATTGGTAGTGCCACAAGATATTAGGGCAAAAGATATAGCCGCTATCAGAAATAAAACATTGTTTTTCATTTTTCCTCCTGTGTTTTAATTTATTTTGTATTTTTGTGGCTTAGATTATATAACAAATATATCAAAAATTATTCCAATATTGCAATTGTCTATAAAAATGACAATTTGTGATATTGTTTAGTTGAAAAATTAAAACATTATATAAAAATGGCAAAAGAAGTTACTAAGAGAGAAGATAATTATTCTTTGTGGTATAACAATTTGGTTGTAAAAGCAGATTTGGCAGAAAACTCTGCTGTTAGAGGATGTATGGTAATCAAACCTTACGGATATGCAATATGGGAGAAAATGCAAGCTCAATTGGATAAAATGTTTAAGGAAACAGG
>CALCUQ010000222.1 GCA_937906795.1 uncultured Bacteroidales bacterium
CAAGTGAAATGTATGAAATGATCTTTGGTGGAAACATAATTGATGATGAATGGCCAAAATATGATGAAAAGAAACTTGTCAAAAACGTTGTTGAAATTGATCCGTTTGATATCAAGAATCTGGAATATGGTAGCACCACTCTCACCAACTGTAAAGCTGCCGAATTCTGTAAAGATATTAGGCTCTTTAACACCTCTTTGCTGGCAGATGCTCTTGATTTGTGATATAACCTCCTCAGCCATATACTCATAGTCATAATCATGCATTAGAGAGCTCTTTATAGGGAATCCTCCACCAATGTTCAAGCAGTCAAGTTCTGGGCAAATTGCTTTAAGGTCACAATATACATTTACACATTTAGCCAACTCGTTCCAATAATATGCATTGTCACGGATACCTGTATTTATAAAGAAATGCAACATTCTTAAAGTGAACTTTTTGCTACCTTGGATCTTTTCTTTATAAAAAGGAACAATATCTCTGTATCGTATACCAAGTCTTGAAGTGTAGAACTCAAACTTAGGTTCCTCCTCAGAGGCAATTCTGATACCTATTTTTGTTGGTTCTTTTATACAAAGGTCCAGTTCATCAAATTCATTCATGTTGTCAAGTACAGGAATAATGTTTTCCCATCCGTTGTTGCGCATGTTTGCAATATTCTCAATGTACAAGTCTTTTTTGAAACCGTTGCAAATGATGTATTTGTCTTGTTTTATCAATCCCTCTGCGTATAGAGCCTCAATAAGGTTAATGTCAAATGCAGAAGAGGTTTCAAGATTTACCTCATTCTTTAATACCTCCTCCATTACAAATGAGAAGTGAGAACTCTTGGTACAATAGCAATAGTTATATGAACCTTGGTAATCTACTTTTGCCATAGCCACATTAAACATTCTTTTAGCTCTTTGAATCTGGCTCGATATTTTTGGCAAATATGAGATTTTAAGTGGAGTGCCGTATTGTTCAATAATGTCCATCATTGGGATGTTGTGAAAATACAATTCACCTTCTTCTACTTTAAACTCGTCTTGCGGAAAATCAAAAGATTGATCAACCAAGTCTATGTACTTATTCTTCATTTTTTAAATGTAAATGAGTTAGATTGATAATTTTTTTGCAATGTAAGTAACTTACATTTATTTAAGTGCAAATATATTTATATAATTTATATAATTGTTCAAAAATCGTTATTTTTGTAAAAATAATTTTTAATGTCAAAAGTCTTTAGAATATATACTTTGCTGCTGTTTCTTCTTGTTGCTGCATCCTGCAGTACAGTAAAGGTTATTCCACAAGACCAGTCAAGATTAAAACAGAATAAGATAAATATCTTAAATTCCAATGATTATCAGGCAGATAATCTTATTCCATATATAAAACAAAAACCAAACACCTATTTTTTCTTAGGCTGGAATCCTTTTCTTAATGTCTATAACTGGAGAAATGGAAAAGATAATGGATGGAACAGGTTCCTGGAAAGAATAGGTCAGGCTCCTGTTATTTATAGCCCTCAGTTGGTGGCACAAAGTATAGACAATATACATAACCACCTTATTTATCAAGGTTACTATAACTCTAATGTAGGTTATGATGTGCATACAGAGAACAAAAAGACAACTGTAACTTATAATGTTACATTGGGGAAAAGATATTTTGTAGATTCAATAAACATATCCATTCCTGATACTACTTTGAAAGAGGCCTTTTACAATAATTCTCTGGATAAAACTTTTAAAGTGGGTGAGATTTTGTCGGAGGAGCTTTTGAATGAAAAATCACAGTTAGTTGCAAGCAAACTAAAAAATTCAGGATTCTTTACATTTACAAAGAACTATCTTTTTTTTGTTGCTGATACTTTAAACAGAAATGGAGGTGCAATTCTTAATGTGGACATAAAAAATTATACAAGAAATGAATCTCCCAATGAGTCCAAACCTCATAGAATTTTTACATTCAATAACATTAATTATACTACTCTCAGAGCTGCCAGAAGGAATTTTGAATATGTTTATGAAGGGGATTCTATTATAGCAATTCCAATCAATAATTTGACTAATTCTTTTGATACATTAAACTATAATTCCATAAACCATATTTACAATAAAAAACCGCTTCTGAGGCCTAAAATGGTATCCAGGATAAATTATCTTTCTCCTGGCGCGCTATATTCTGAAAAACTTGTTCAGGATACATATAACAGAATAGCCAATCTTAAGGTTTTCAGCAGTGTCAATATCCAGCTTAATCCAATTGATTCATCGCATGTGGATTGTAATCTTAACCTTACAGCATCACAATTGCAGGGGTTTAAAGTTGGATTGGAAGCCTCCATTAACTCAAACAGTCTGCTTGGTATATCGCCACAAGTTTCTTATTACCATAAGAACCTTTTCAGAGGCGCTGAGATTTTTTCTGTAAATGTGATGGGTGATTTCCAGTTTGGATTCAATAATCACAAAAGGGCAACTGAGTTTGGAATTTCCACATCTTTGAGCCTTCCTACTTTCCTTCTTCTTCCCGACAGAATTTTCAAATCTCATAATATCCCAAGAACTGAGTTTGTACTTTCATACAATTACCAGACAAGACCAGAGTTTACTAGATTCATCATTTCCGGGTCATACAATTATAACTGGAGTGTAAAGGAGAAGTTTTTCTTTAAAATAACTCCGGTAAGGGCAAATATTGTAAAGATATACAATATGGATTCATTGTTCTTTAACAAACTTAAAGATCCATATATACAGAATTCCTACAAAGACCACTTTGATTTTGGTATGAGTGCAAATTTCTATTATACCTCAGACCCATCTGTGACACATAACAAGAGCTATTTCTATTTAAGATGGAACAACAGGTTGTCGGGAAACTTCCTAAGCCTGTTTAATGGAATTCTCAAGTCATCAGAAAATGGAACCAGAACAATATGGGGGTCAGATTATTCACAATATTACAAAACTGAACTCACAGGTGTTTATACATGGAAATTTGGCAAGAAAAACAATCACTCTGTTGCTGTGAGGGGGCTTGTTGGGATAGGTGTAGGTTATGGAAATTCAGTTACACTGCCATTTGAGGAGCTGTTCTGGGCTGGTGGTGCAAACAGTTTGAGGGCATGGTCTGCCAGATCTGTTGGCCCAGGTTGTGTACCTGTAGATGAAGAGTTTACCATTCCAAACCAGATGGGTGATATGAGACTTGAGGCAAACATAGAGTACAGATTCCCTATATTTTGGAACTTTGAAGGGGCTGTATTTGCAGATTGTGGTAATGTCTGGAATATTGAAACCTTTGGAAACAATCCAAAAGAGGAGGGTGTGTTCAAATTTGATACATTCTACAGAGAACTTGCTCTGGATTGGGGTGCAGGTATAAGACTAAATCTTGGTTTTGCACTTCTTAGACTCGATTGTGGTGTAAAAATAAAAGACCCATCCGTTTCTGATTGGTATGGGCCTGATAAGTGGTTCAAGAAAAAGAATTATGGAATCCAGTTTGGTGTTGGATATCCATTCTAGTCTATTCAAATTTCAAATCTCCAAAATATTCCGGTGTGTGAAAGTTTGGTTTCTGTGTTCCAATAGGATTCCAGCTTAGATAATGCTTGTTTGGCATATCATCACCGCATTTATAGAAGTTTGCCTTTATTGTTCTCCCTTTTAGCGGTTTAACCTCAGATAATGCATATAATTTGACAGGAATAGCAGCTGTAACTTTCCAGGTATATGGCTGGTTATTGTTGTCGGCTTTTGTTTTTGTTCCAAAAGCTTCTGAGCCAAGTGATGCTTCTCTTCTAATCTGGTCAAGCACATCCTGGCCATATTTTGTCCTTTCTGTACGTTTTGCTCCACCTGCAAATGTCCCTTTTCCTATGCAGTTAAGCTCAAGATTATAATATTCACCGCCCTCTCCCGGGATGCAGAAGAATTCAACACAAGAGTCCTTATAAGGGGCACTTGCAGTGTCCTGGCCGTATACAGCTTTAATATCATCTTCTGTTACAAGGTATTGGATATAGATTTCATTCTCAGAATATGCAATTGCAAATTTTACGTCGGGAGTATAATTGAACCCATCCCAGTTTACGCAATCAATTGGATTGTACTCTACATTGTTTTCTTTAAAAGCAGCCTCAATCTGGGCGATTGATGGGGTAGGGGTGTCGAACTTCAATTCCTTAGCTATTACAGTTCTGTTTTTTGAATTGTTGTTTTCCATAGCGGTCTCTTTGTTTTGATTGTTGTTTGTGCAGCTGGCAAGTATCATACACAATGCTGCTGCTATCAAATTTACTATTTTCATTACAATTGATATTATCTTGTTTTGCAAATGTAATTAAAAAATAGTTTATCTTTGAAATAAAAAACATGACCGGTAAAGCCTCTGGCAGAATTGCTGCTATTGATATATTCAGGGCATTGACTATGACTCTGATGATTTTTGTTAATGATATTCCTGGTGTAAAAGAAATTCCGCATTGGTTGATGCACGCAGCCGCAGATGAAGATATGTTAGGCTTCTCTGATATAATTTTTCCTGCTTTTCTTTTTTGTATGGGTATGTCTGTCCCTCATGCAATTGAGAACAGATTCAGCAAAGGAGAATCAATTTTAAATATAATTTTACATATTGCCTACAGAACAATTGCACTTGTTATAATGGGGCTTTGTACACTCAATAGTGGGGGAGTTGCAGATGGCCTTTCACACCAGTGTATCATATTGCTTATGATTCTTGCATTCTTTTTATGTTTGGGCGTATATCCAAAACCTGCAAATTCCACCAAATATATCTATTCTGCTTTAAAGCTAATAGGATTGGCTATAATTGCATTTATAATTGTATATAAGGATTTGCACGGCAAATCGTTTAAAGTAAGCTGGTGGGGTATTCTGGCACTTATTGGATGGACATACGCAGTTTGCTCTCTATTGTATCTGTTTTTGAGAAATAATTTAAAGAAAATTGCAGTTGCTTTTGGGGTTGTTGTATTGCTTTCTATATTGAACCATCTCCCTTTTATTCCAGCTGATTATTCTTGCAGATGGTTGTTTTTGTCTTTTGTCCCTTTTGACTGGACACTTCATGCATTTGGATTTGCTGGAGTTATGGCAACTGTTATTATGACCAGGTATGCCACCGCTGACAAACCTATGAAGTTTGTTTCCATAATGTTCAATATGGCAGTAGGAGCACTTATTTTAGGTGTTATAACTCATAGTTTCTGGATTATAAACAAGATTCAGGCTACTCCAAGTTGGTTGTTTTTCTGCCTGGCAATATTATTCCCAATGTTGGGAGTAATCTGGTGGATATGCGATATAAAAAATCATACAAGCTGGTTTAAAATAATTAAACCTGCCGGAGATGCCACTCTTAATTGTTATATGTTGCCATATATCTGGTATGCTGTAATTCAGATATTTGGCATACATTATCCGGCATCTGTACGAACAGGTTTATTAGGGCTTGTATGTTCTCTTATGTTTTCCCTTATTATTGTTCAGTTAACCAGATTGCTGGTTAAATTGGGGATAAAACTTAAGATTTAATATTTGTATTTTTCCCATAATGCACTCAATCTGCGTTTGAGTTCTGCTTCTTTGGAATTTTCGCCGGGGGAGTAGAATTTTGTTCCCTCCAAACCTTTTGGCAAGAACTCCTGTTCAACAAAATTGCCGCTGTAATCGTGTGCATATTTGTAGTTTTCTGAGTAGCCCAACTCTTTCATCAATTTGGTAGGGGCATTACGCAAATGCAGTGGAACAGGTAGGGGGCCTTGTTTCTTTACTGTTTCCAGGGCTTGATTTATTGCCATATAGGCAGAATTGCTTTTTGGCGATGTTGCCAGATATATTGTACATTCAGCCAATGGTATTCTTCCCTCTGGCATTCCAATCTGATGAACACTCTGCAGACATGCCTGAGCCAGGAGCATTGCATTGGGATTAGCCAGTCCAATGTCTTCAGATGCAGATATTACAAGCCTTCTTGCAATAAACAACGGATCCTCACCGCCATCAATCATTCTCGCTAACCAATATATCGCACCATTAGGATCTGATCCTCTGATACTTTTTATAAATGCCGAGATAATATCGTAGTGCATCTCACCGTCTTTATCGTAGGCAAGAGG
>CALCUQ010000223.1 GCA_937906795.1 uncultured Bacteroidales bacterium
ATGCTTTATTGTAAATATTCTCTTGAATCTTATCCATCAAATCATTGATATGCTCTGCAAGACCTTCCATAGGCAAGAACTCTTTTGTTAAGGTATCTCTTCTTGCAACCTCTGCTGTTGAGTTAGCCAAATCTCTTGGACCCATAGCAACTCTTACTGGAACACCTTTAAGCTCCCATTCTGCAAACTTGAATCCACTTCTAAGATTATCCCTATCATCAATCTTAACAGTCAAACCAAATTTTTCAAGATTTGATTTAAGTTCCTCCATTTTTGCAATAATGGCTGCATGCTCCTCCTCTGTTTTAAAGATAGGAACCATTACAACATGAATAGGTGCCAATTTTGGAGGAAGTACAAGACCGTTATCATCTGAATGTGCCATAATAAGAGCACCCATCAAGCGAGTTGATACACCCCATGATGTTGCCCATACATATTCAAGTCCACCCTCTTTGGTTGCATATTTTACATCAAATGCTTTCGCAAAATTCTGTCCCAAGAAATGTGATGTACCTGCTTGCAATGCCTTTCCATCTTGCATCATAGCCTCTATACACATTGTCTCAAGTGCTCCGGCAAATCTTTCATTTGCAGATTTATATCCTACAACAACAGGAACTGCCATATACTCCCTTGCAAATTTTGCGTATACGTTCACCATTTTTTCAGTCTCAGCAATTGCCTCCTCTTTGGTTGCATGAGCTGTATGTCCTTCCTGCCACAAGAACTCAGCTGTTCTAAGGAACAATCTTGTTCTCATTTCCCATCTTACAACATTAGCCCATTGGTTACAAAGGATTGGAAGATCTCTGTATGAATTAATCCAATTCTTGTATGTATTCCAGATAATGGTTTCAGAAGTAGGTCTGACAATAAGCTCCTCCTCCAATTTTGCACTTGGATCTACAACAACACCAGATCCGTCGGGATTATTCATCAATCTATGGTGAGTTACAACTGCACACTCTTTTGCAAATCCTTCTACGTGCTCAGCCTCTTTACTTAGAAAAGATTTTGGTATGAACAATGGGAAATAAGCATTCTGATGCCCTGTTTCCTTGAACATTTTGTCCAATTGTCCCTGCATCTTTTCCCAGATAGCGTATCCGTAAGGTTTGATGACCATACATCCTCTGACAGCAGAACGCTCTGCCAGATCTGCCTTTACCACGAGATTGTCATACCACTGTGAATAGTTGTCTGACCTCTTGGTTACTTCTTTTGCCATTGTATTTTTGCTTTTTATTGTTTTTATACGTATAATTGTGATTGAATGCATAGTTCTGCACCTATAGAACGGCGGTACAGTTATTGCATACCAAAACAGGTTGCGAAGATACGAAATTATTATAAATAAACAGGAGAAATGACTATGAAAAAGAGTTCAGTAATGATGATTGCCCTTACAGTGATGCTTTCGTCATGCGGAACATTCACCCAGCTCATCACGTCATCAGAAGGACAGAAGTTTCAGGACGGCATCTACAGCAGCACACCAAGCTTCAGGTCAAAGGAGGAAAAGCAACAGAGCAGGACTGAGGCTGAAGCACTCGTAGCCAAGACCAAGGAATCGCCGGTATATCTTTTCGAGGACAAGAAAGAGGATACCGTGCCTGCAGAAAATCAATCTGTCACCATAAATATCAGCCCGAGTGCATATTACGCACCTTTCAGCATCGGGAGCGCATGGTACTGGAGCAGACACTATGATCCATGGTATTCTATGACATGGAGTTTCCATAACCCTTGGTACCGCTACAGATGGCATGACCCATGGTACTGGGGAGGATGGCACGACACATGGTACTGGAACAGATGGATGGACCCATGGTATTGGGACAGATGGTACGATCCATGGTACTGGGGCG
>CALCUQ010000224.1 GCA_937906795.1 uncultured Bacteroidales bacterium
TTCTCCAATCAGAAAATTGGTTCCTTACGCAGATGCAGCTAAAAAAAGAGGTGTGAAAGTTTATCACCTTAACATTGGCCAGCCAGACATTGAGTCTTCTCCACAAGCTCTTGAGGCAGTGAAGAACTGCGACCTTAAAGTTATTGAGTATTCAAACTCTGCCGGTAACCTTTCATACAGAGAGGGCCTTGTTGAGTATTACAAGAGTGTGAACATCAACATTGAGGTTGCTGACCTTATCGTTACTTCTTCAGGAACTGAGGCTGTTCAGTTTGCATTGGCAGTTACTTGTGACCCAGGTGACGAGGTTATTGTAATGGAGCCTTTCTATACAAACTACAATGCTTTTGCCGTTCAGAACGACGTTAAGCTTGTACCTATTTCATGTGAGATTAAAGAGGGTTTCAAACTTCCTGCAATTGAGGAGTTTGAGAAACATATCACTCCAAAGACAAAGGGTATCCTAATCTGCAACCCTGGTAATCCAACAGGTACTCTTTACACTAAAGAGGCCCTTATCCAACTTGGTGAGATTGCTAAAAAACATGGCTTGTACATCTACTCAGATGAGGTTTACAGAGAGTTCTGCTACACAGAGGAGCCTCACTACTCTTGCATGCACATTCCTGGCCTTGAGGAAAATGTTATTCTTTTGGATTCAGTATCAAAAAGATATAGCCTTTGCGGTGTAAGAATCGGTGCTATCGTTTCAAAGAATAAAGAGGTTATGAAGGGTGTGCTTAAATATGCTCAGGCACGTTTGTGTTCTCCTTCATACGGTCAGATCGCTGCTGAGGGTGCTCTTGCTACTCCTAAATCATACTTCGACGCTGTTAAAGCTGAGTACATCATGAGAAGAGATACTTTGGTTAACGGTCTTAACCAGATTCCTGGTGTATTCTCCCCAATGCCTATGGGTGCATTCTACACTATCGCAGAGCTTCCTGTTGATGATGCAGATAAATTTGCACAATGGCTTCTTGAGGAGTTCTCATACGAGAAT
>CALCUQ010000225.1 GCA_937906795.1 uncultured Bacteroidales bacterium
CGAACTCGCGACCCCATGCGTGACAGGCATGTATTCTAACCAAACTGAACTACCGCACCATTTTCCTTAAGGCTCCCTTTGTGAGGGTTATTTCCTTTTGGGATTGCAAATATATGTACTTTTTTTTATTCTGCAAAATTTATTTTGGTTCAAAGAAAGAAAAATGCACATTTCCGTATTTTTTTTCTTTTACAAAATTTGGATGCTCTGAAAAATTGTATGTTCCAGGGTGTTCCAGGATAAGATATCCGTTTTTATTTACAAGATCTTTATTGAATATTTTGTCGGGAATAGTATCGAGTCCCTCTATTGCATATGGAGGATCTGCAAATATTATATCAAATTTTTTAGTGCATATTTCAAGAAAGTCAAAAACATTGTGCCTTATTACCTGAATACCTTTTACTTTATATGCAGTGGCAACTTGTTTGATGAATCTTGTGTGCAGAGGATTCATCTCTATGCTAATTATATCCTTACAACCTCTTGAAGCAAATTCCATACTTATGCTGCCTGTGCCGGAAAATAAATCAAGTACAGACAATTCCTCTATATCATATTCATTTATAAGTATGTTAAAGAGTCCCTCTTTTGCAAAATCTGTAGTTGGTCTGGCAGCATAATTAGCAGGAGGCAGTATGTTTTTACCTTTTAAGTAACCACCAATTATTCTCATAGTATATCTGAATTATCTAAAGTATTCAACTGGGTGCCTCTAAAAAACTTGTTTATCATTTGATTCTCACTCATTGATATTGGTGAAAATACTCTGATTATGGTTTGTTTAGGGTTCATGTTCAATTTTTTGACAGACAAAAGCATAAAATATATTGCAGTTTCAAAATTATCACATTTGAAACAGTTTGCAATTTTAAGCTCTTTGTTCTCGCATATAATAATATGGCAAAGTTTCAGTTCTTTGTTGTAGTGGAATAATGCATTGTTGAAATTGCCACTATTACTTACCATTGATAGCAGTTTGCCAATAAAAGGATATACACAATCTCCAATATTGATGTCTTTTAGTATATCCTGATGTACTGCATAACATAGAACAGCATTATATTCATCCAATTTGGTTGATTGGACATTGTATGATGTATTTATACCAAACATTTTTTGCAATGTAATCTCTCCCTCCTCAACACTATAGAACTGCTGGGGAATTAAAGTGAATATTTCCGATATCTGGTAGTAAATCATCTGTGTCAATGCAATTTATTCTATCATTAAAAAAGGGTGACATATAGCCACCCCTTATTATATATATTGGTGTATAAACAATTACTCCCAGTTACCTGCGTTGTTGTTAGGAGCATCTACGCTACCAACTTTAAGACCTGGGTATTTGCCCATATCCTCAGCCTCGCATTTGAGGTTGATGATGTACTGGCGGTCCAAACCTACAAGGTAGTCCTCGTAAGGCATGCAAGCCTCGAACAAAGGAACGTCAACACCTGATACCTGTTTTACAAGTGCGTTCATGATGATTGGTTTGCCAGAGAAAGGAATGGTCTTAAGATCCTCAGCCTTGAAATCTGCTCTCTTAAGAAGAGTATCTTTCACTGGAATTGCAACCTCAATTGAAAGTACAAGGTTCATACCTTTCTCGTAGTACTCCAACAACTGCTCGTTGGTGATTTTTCTGTTCTTTTTCTTCAAAGCCTCAGTGTTTGCAACTGCAGCAGAGTCATCCATTGAACCGATCTGTCTGATGATCTTCACGCTGTCATTATAGTAGAAATTGATCAATGAATCAATGCTTGCAGTGAAGCGGCCGTTGGCACCTTTAAATGCATCCTGAAGGGTACGGATGTCTTTAAGACGCTGAATTGCAACTGTTTCTCTTGCTTTTGTGTCTTTCTGGAACTGAACCGGCTCCTGAACACTGTTCCAAATGGCGTAAACCAATGCTACTATAACCAATGGAAGGACGATGAATGTAAGAATCTTTTTCATTTTATTATGTATGTATTTTATTTGTCTTTTATCGCACAAAAGTAAAAAATATATTTTTCCCTTGCAATATATTTTTAATTTTGCACCCATTAAATTGGGTTTTGGAGTGTATAACATAGACAATATAGAGGCTTTGGCCCGTATTATCGGGAAGAGCCGGAGAGTGGTTCTGGTTGGACATGTGAATCCCGACG
>CALCUQ010000226.1 GCA_937906795.1 uncultured Bacteroidales bacterium
CTCCTGGGTTTTCTTAAAATGAGACTTTATGCTGGCCTGTCCGTCCAGCACAGAATAATATGTATGTACGTGAAGGTGTGCAAATGCCATATTGTTGGGGAGTTAGCGTTATTGTAGTACTATACCAAAGGAGTTCCTGTCATTGCTGCAGGTTGCTCAATTCCCATTAGTTTAAGAACAGTAGGAGCAATATCTGCAAGAATACCATCTTTTACCTCTTTTATATCATTATCCACAACAATAAATGGTACAGGATTCAAAGAGTGAGCTGTATTTGGTGTACCATCTGCATTTACCGCATTGTCTGCATTACCATGGTCTGCTGTAATAAGAACTGTATATCCGTTCTCTTTTGCACAATCAACCACCTCTTTAACTAATCCGTCAATTGTTTGTACCGCTTTTACAATTGCATCATAAATACCGGTATGACCAACCATATCACCATTTGCAAAATTAAGCACAACCAAATCCTGTTTTTGTGTTTTAAGTACATCTATAAGGGCAGATGCAACCTCAGGAGCACTCATTTCTGGCTTAAGGTCATATGTGGCAACTTTAGGAGAATTGATAAGGATTCTCTCCTCATTGTCAAATGCAGCCTCTCTACCACCTGAGAAGAAGAATGTAACGTGAGCATATTTCTCTGTTTCAGCAATTCTAAGTTGCTTCTTGCCAGCTTTTGCCACTACCTCTCCTAATGTCTGCTGAACATTCTCTTTGTCAAACAAGATATGCACACCTTTAAATTTGTCATCATATGGAGTAAGGCAGCAGTAATACAACGGCATTGTTTTCATACCCATATCAGGCATATCCTCTTGTGTAAGCACACTTGTAATCTCACGTGCTCTGTCGTTTCTAAAGTTAAAGAATATTATTGCATCACCTTCCCCGACAGTTGCAGTTCCATCCACTTTGATTGGCTTGATAAACTCATCTGTTACACCTGCAGCATAAGAAGCCTCAACAGCCTCTGCCGGCGATGTTGTCCTCTCCCCTTCTCCGTTTACCAACAAATCATATGCAACTTTAACTCTATCCCATCTCTTGTCTCTATCCATTGCATAAAAGCGGCCAATTACAGATGCAATCTGGCCTGTTGTCTGCTGCATGTGTTTCTGAAGTTGCTCAATAAAGCCTTTACCGCTTTTTGGATCTGTATCTCTACCATCCATAAAGCAGTGTACATAAACTTTATCAAGATTATACTGCTTTGCAACTGTAAGGAATGCAAAAAGCTGATCTATAGAGCTATGGACACCACCATTAGACAAAAGGCCCATAAAGTGAAGTGCTTTACCACTCTCTTTTGCATAATCATACACTGCTTTAACCTCTTTGTTTTCCAATAGTGTATTGTTCTGACACGCCTTGTTTATCTTAACCAAATCCTGATATACAACTCTGCCGGCACCAATATTAAGGTGACCAACCTCCGAATTTCCCATTTGTCCCTCTGGAAGTCCAACATCCTCTCCACATGCCATAAGCTGTGATGTTGGATATTTTGCCATAAGAGCGTCTATATTTGGCTGCCCGGCTGTGTAGATTGCATTAGTTGAATCTTTTTTGCCATTACCCCAGCCATCAAGGATCATTAAAAGTACTTTCTTATTCATTTGTTTTATCTTTTTTATATTATTTTCTACTGCAATAAGTGTGCAAAGTTATGAAATTTTATCCATTTAATTTTTAAATTTGTTATATGATATATAGTACGATTTATTATGAGCAGAAATAGAAATCTTACAAAAATCAGAAGAAGCACAAAACGCAAAATTCTGGAACAGATAGAGGGAACCGTATCTCTTAGCAGAGAAGGGTATGGATTTATTTTAATCCCCGGTAGAGAAGATGATGTATACGTTCCTGCAAAAAGGATGCTTGGAGCTTTAAACGGTGATACTGTTATAGTTGCCATAACAAAAGCAAAAGATGCCCACCACAAGATGGAGGGGGAAGTAATATCTATTGTTGAGCGCAGCAAAAAGCCTTTTATTGGCATTTTGCAAATTATTGGGCAGCAGGGTTGGGTTATTATTGAAAACAAGAATATGCCATACGATGTAAAGCTTGAACATCTGAAGGAAGAATACCGCCAGGCCAATGGCCTTAAGGTTGCAGTTCTTGTTACAGGATGGCCACAAAGAGAAGAGACTCCAGTGGGTGAAATTGTAGACATTCTTGGAACACCTGGAGAAAATGACACCGAAATGCATGCAATTCTGGCAGAATACGGACTCCCATACAAATTCCCAAAAGAAGTGGAGGAAGCAGCCCAGAAAATTTCTGTTGAAATCCCGCAAAGTGAAATAAAAAGGAGAAGAGATCTTAGAGATACCCTTACAATAACCATTGACCCTGCAGATGCCAAAGATTTTGATGATGCTGTATCCATTTCCACATTGGATAACGGCAATTTTGAGATAGGTGTCCACATTGCAGATGTAACCCATTATGTAAGGCCTGGCGACATAATAGATAAAGAAGCTATAGAAAGAGGTACATCTGTATACCTTGTAGACAGAACTGTCCCTATGCTTCCCGAGGCACTTTCCAACAATTTATGCTCCTTAAGGCCAAATGAAGAGAAACTTACCTTTTCTGCAATATTTGAGATTACCCCAACCGCAAAAGTTGTAAAAAGATGGTTTGGAAGAACAGTTATCCTCTCTTGCAGAAGATTCTCCTACCAGCAGGCACAAGAGATAATCCAGACAAACGGAGAATACACTCTAAAATATTTGGGAGAAATGAACTCCAACACCCCAACAAAGAGTATAAAGATTACAGCCAGAAAGCGTAAGGGAGAAAAATACTCAGACAAAGAGGTTGCCTGGGCTATAATGCAATTGCATAAATTGGCATCAATATTTAGAGAAAAGAGATTTGCCAGCGGAGCAATTGGATTTGAAAGGCCGGAAATGAAAGTTCTTATAGACCAAAACGGAAAGCCTATAGATGTTGTTCAAAAAATCACACAAGAGGCAAATTGGCTAATAGAAGAATTTATGCTTCTTGCCAACCGCGAGGTTGCCACTTGTGTAGCAAAAGGGTTAAGACAAAAAGAGCCAACATTTGTATATAGAATTCACGATGAACCGGATTTTGACAAGGTTCAGGATCTGAGAGATTTTATAAAACATTTTGGTTATAATCTTGCCCCTGCCAAAGATGCAAGGGATATTGCCTACGCTCTAAATACCCTTTTGGAAAACATAAAAGGAAAACCAGAATGCAATACCATAGAAATCCTTGCACTAAGAACTATGGCAAGAGCAAAATACTCAACCGACAATGTTGGGCACTATGGATTGGGGTTTGACTATTACACCCACTTTACCTCCCCTATCAGACGCTATCCGGATATGATGGTACACAGACTTCTTGCCCATTATCTTGATAAAGGGAAAAATGCAGATAAACTTAAATATGAAGAACTCTGCAAACATGCATCCGCAAGAGAACAACTGGCAACAGAAGCAGAACGCAGCAGCATAAAGTACAAGCTTACCGAATTCATGGAAAATAAAATAGGACAGGAATTTGAAGGCTCAATATCTGGAGTAACAGAATGGGGAATATATGTAGAGATTGAACCAACAAAAGTAGAAGGAATGGTTCCTCTTAAAGAGATAAAGGAAGACTACTTTATTTTTGATGAAAAGAACTATTGCATTATAGGGAAATCAACACGCAAGAAATTTACTCTTGGAGACAAAGTGAAAGTTAAAGTAGCCAAGACCAATCTGGAACAGAAACTGATAGATTATTCACTCATTTGGGATCCC
The DNA here is from genome assembly GCA_937906795.1 of uncultured Bacteroidales bacterium. Lineage (GTDB taxonomy): Bacteria > Bacteroidota > Bacteroidia > Bacteroidales > UBA932 > Egerieousia. The sequence goes on from CALCUQ010000226.1 coordinate 3,795, forward strand.
CAATGGAACAAACCAAAGAGAAGAAGAAAATAAAAAAATGTCGGACTTTAATTAAGTCCGACATTTTTCTTATATAGTTCATTTAAACTATTTCTTTATAGCTTTAGCTTGTTTTCTCATGTTGAAAACATACATCAAAGGAGTTGAAACAAATACAGATGAATATGTACCTATTACAATACCAACTATAATTGCAACAGCAAAACCTCTGATAACCTCACCGCCAAACAACGCAATTGCAATCATTACAACCAAAGTTGTACCTGATGTATTGATTGTTCTAACCAATGTACTGTTTAGGGCTGAGTTGATATTCTCTCCAAGATCACGTTTTGGATATAATGTGTTATACTCACGGATACGGTCGAAGATAACCACTGTATCGTTGATTGAGTAACCGATGATTGTAAG